>JADJGJ010000002.1:600000-900000 GCA_016708105.1 Crocinitomicaceae bacterium | reverse complement strand
AAAATCACCTCTAAGCCCTAATCCCCAAAACCTAAGCCCTATCAGAGGTTAGGCGTTAGGACTTAGGGGTTAGGACTTAGGACTTAGGGGTTAGGGAAAATTTACAAATTGTTCAATGCTCGGATACGTGAACTAGGGTACATGGAGAGATGTACAAAGTCATTTTGAAGAAATAGGAAAGTGCTCCGTTTGTAAAAAAAAAAATTAGATCAAAAAAATCACCTCTAAGCCCTAATCCCCAAAACCTAAGCCCTATCAGAGGTTAGGCGTTAGGACTTAGGGGTTAGGACTTAGGAGTTAGAACTTAGGGGTTAGGGAAAATTTACGAATTGTTCAATGCTCGGATACGTGAACTAGGGTACATGGAGAGATGTACAAAGTCATTTTGAAGAAATAGGAAAGTGCTCCGTTGGTTAAAAAAAATTAGATCAAAAAATCACCTCTAAGCCCTAATCCCCAAAACCTAAGCCCTATCAGAGGTTAGGCGTTAGGACTTAGGGGTTAGGGAAAATTTACAAATTGTTTAATGCTCGGATACTTGAACTAAGGTACATGGAGAGATGCAAAAAGTTATTTTGAAGAAATAGGAAAGTGCTCCGTTGGTTAAAAAAAATTAGATCAAAAAATCACCTCTAAGCCCTAATACCTATGTCCTAAGTCCTAAACCATCAAACAAACTCAAAATCCACCCTTCGGTTTTTACTTTTTCCTTCCAGCGTTTCATTGGTAGTTGCAGGGTCATTTTCACCGCGGAATTCAATGATAATTTTATCTTCTCTCACGCCTTCTGAAATCAAAAATTGTTTCACTTTTTCAGCCCTTCGTTTTGACAAGTCTACGTTGTATTCATCTGTTCCATTTGAATCAGTGTGACCAATAATTTTAATTCGCAAATCACTATGTGAATTTACAATGCGTGCCATGTTTTTTAAATAAGGTTCAAACTCCGGCTTCAAACTATCTTTATCATGATCAAAATACACCGGCACAAACTCAAAATTTTTCATCTCCGCTTCACGCACATAGTACGCATTCCAACCTCTTTCCAAATCCGTCACCAAATTATTAAACCATGAGTGATACAAGCTGGTTGTATCTGTGCGTGACATTTCGTATTTTGATCTATACAGCACAATCTTTCCACTCGCCCTCTTGCAGTCAATAGATGTCCAAGTGCCACTCAAATATCCTGTTGAATCATTGTATTCAAGCGTGCCCTTGTTTGTGCACCACACCTTTCCACTGGTGTTTTTTTGCAAACCAATAATCACATCTTCAAATAAAATTTTGTTTTTACTCTCAGCCTTGCCCTTAATGTTTTTGTACGCAAAATATTTCGTAAACGGTGTTTCAAGTCTTGACTCGCCTTTCATGTCGCCACTTGTTTTGTCAATCGCAAAATCAAACCAAATAGCCGCACCTTTTTTATAACCATCAGGATTTGTTGTAATGATACCCTGCCAGGTTCCCTCCAAAAAATTAAGTTGACCATGCGCTGCATCAGCCACTAAAAAAATTGCTACTAAAATTAACACGCGCATATAGGTAATCAGGCAAAAATCATTCCTTACTATACGTATTTGGGGAGAAATGTTACAGGTTCACCGATAAGGCGTGCCGTATCATCCCTCTTTTTGTTTGTAAAGTAAATTGGAATTAAACCAGTAGCAAGCGCTGAACTCAAATGCCGCAGCATGAAGTGCGTATGTAAACCCATTTTTTCCCTATCTTTAAGCCATGATCCTTAGAAAAGTATTATCTGAAAATTTTCCCATGCTGAGTGAGCCTGAGCTGGTGGAAGAAATTATGAAAGTTGCTTTTATTCATGAGGTTGAAGCCGGCGACATGTTGATTGATATTGGTGAACCCATTCAAAACATGCCCTTGCTCATTGAAGGCTCATTAAAAATTGTACGTGAAGATGCTGAAGGGAATGAAATGTTTCTCTACTATGTGCACTCAGGTAACACATGCGCCGCATCTATTACATCAGGTTTTGGTAATCAAAAAAGTACTATCCGAGCCGTGGTTGAAGAGAAAGCAATTTTTCTTGCAATACCTATCAAATACATTGATCAGTGGATGGTCAAATATTCAAGCTGGCGTAATTTCATTCTCAATACCTACAACGCAAAATTTGAAGAAGTACTCAAGGTTGTTGATATGCTTGCTTTCCACAATATGGATGAACGTATCACCAATTATTTGAAAGAAAAAGCTGAAATACACAACAGCACTTCACTAGAACTATCACATCAGGAAATTGCAACAGACTTGAATACTTCAAGAGAAGTTGTTTCACGCATTCTTAAACGAATGGAAAAATCAGGTAAGCTGAAGATTGGTCGTGGAAAACTTGAATTGGTTAACTAATTGTATCTAATCAGTTTCTTATTTGCTGGCTGAAAATTCGGTGATACTGCCAGTTTCTTCAATGGTTCCCCATGCAAGGCCAACCAATTCTTCCAGGTCATTTTTTTCAAGTACCGTTACCGGATAAGTTCCTTCACAGCGCGGTTGCGCCAATAAAATTCTCTCGTATCCTAACTTGTCTTTTAAATAAACAGAACTCTCAAATTGCATTGGACATTGTTTACTAATCATACGCATATCAAAACAAAAAACTCCTTTCACTTGCCCGTTCACATAATATACCAGTGATGAAACTTTTCCTTTAGGCAACAGAATTGGAGTATTCTGCGCTACTTCAACTGCCTCTCTCAATTCATTTTGTACAAACAAAACCAACCGGGTTTCTTTTAACTGTTTAGCCGGACATTTGTAATTTATCGTCAGCTGGGCATAATATGCGTGCATGGGATCAAATTGTTCATACTCCTTTTCAAATCTCCAGTTTTTAAAATCTTCAATCGTTGAAGTTGCATGATTAACCACAAAAGAAAATATCTCTCCATTGTTAATCCATGAGCATTTTGAATCAAGGCAACGTTCACCGGGTATTTCCAATCCCCCACCCAGCTCTTTATAGAAAGCAGAATCAATTTTTTCATCCGGTACAATCAGTATGACACCGGTTTTGTTTTTACCGTAAAATTTATTCTCAACAAACTGATAGTAGAATTGCGTAGTGTCCATATCTTGAAAATAATAAGGACAATCAGCACTGCTAAGCCAATTGGTGAATATTTGTTTTGCCTCTTTACAATGTGCAGTTTCTACCTCATCATCAGCTGGGTTATACTTGATGATTTTATTATTAAAAACCTGAAAACATGCATTGATGTTCGGATTATAAACATGGCGTGTATCTAAAATATGACCAGAAAATCCTACGAAATTCAAACAACAAACCAAAAGAAATAAAACTAAACGCATAAGAGTATATTTATCAACGCTTGTTAACCAACGTTATGTTGTTGACCAAATTATGCGGTTAGGTGCAGAAAATTGTACCCCATTTTCCCAACGTAGAGAATAGACTTTCTAAGGTTATTAAGTTGTAACCTGCGTTGGAAAAATGGAAATTCCCTCACTACATATATTCACTTAAATGCAGAATTGTACGCATCATAAATCACTCATATTCAGCCGAAATAATTCGCTATTTGTAAAATAATAAATTATATCCGTAACTTCTTTCCACTTTACCACACTTACTGACAGAAGAGTGAATTATACAAAATGAGCAAAGAAAGGCAGAACCATTTTTTACAACTTTATGAACCGGTTCATGAACGGTTTGAGAGATTCTGTCGATCGCGCGTTTATGGTGAAATGGATTATCAGGATGTCATGAATGAAAGTCTATTAATTGCCTATGACAAACTTGGCTCATTGAGATCTGAAAAAGCATTTCTTGGTTTTCTGTTTGGTATTTGTGTGAGAGTAATTTCAAATTTGAAACAAAAAAAGAAACCTGAAAACTTTAAAAGCGTCAACCAGTTTAATCATCTGACAAGTGATGACGATCCAGACTTAAACATGGATATAAAACTATTGTACACCTTGTTAAATCAATTGCCGGAAGATCAAAAGGAATGCGTTTTACTATTTGAAATTGTAGGATTCAGTTTGAAAGAAATTGCGGACATACAAAGCGTTTCAGAAGGAGCAATCAAACAACGCTTGCGCAGAGGACGGGAAAAACTGACTGAATTAATGCACGAGGTAACATGTAAAAATCAAACAAATTATGAAAAGTGAAAAACAGCTGAACCACTTGTTTGATGCGTTGAAAAACGAAAAACCTCAGGTTTCATTCGAAGAAATCAGTATGAATTTCAGACAATATGCTGATTCAGGAATCAGAAAAATTCATCTTCAAAAAAATCAATTATCCACTTTAAAAAAATTAATTATGATTTTATCAGTAATTACTACAGCAGTTCTGAGCATTTTTCTGTTCTCTGATCACTCTAAAGAAATTGAAGAAGAAAATAATAACCACACATCTGAACACACCAATCCAATTGAAGAAAGAAACATTGATAAAAAAGATAATAACCTAATTGCCTTACCGGCATTTCCGGAAAATAAAACCACCTCCTACACCGAAGAAAAGACAGAATCAGAATTCTTTCTTCAGCCTATACTAATCGAAAAAAACAATGATGAAGCGTCAATGCACATATCCACTACACAAATTAAACTTGAAGATAAATCTAGTAACATTCCTATATTGACCGATGAAGAAAAAGCCGCCACTGAAAGAGAAAAGAAAAAAATGATGAAACAGTTTGAAAAAATGGACAAAAAGAATTACGCATTCATTCCATCAGGTAAATTTTCGCTGAACGATTCAACGATTTCGGTTCGTGCCTTTTATATGAGTACAACTGAAATCACCAATTTACAGTATCGCACCTTTTTATATGATTTACTAATTCAAAACAAGGAAGAAGATTTTCTTATTGCAAAACCAGTACAATCAAATTGGACCAAGATGTTCGGAGAATCAAATCTTGAAATGGAAGAACAATACTTTACACATCCTGCCTACAATGAGTATCCGGTAGTGAACATCAGCCGCACT
This sequence comes from Crocinitomicaceae bacterium, assembly GCA_016708105.1. Lineage (NCBI taxonomy): Bacteria > Pseudomonadati > Bacteroidota > Flavobacteriia > Flavobacteriales > Crocinitomicaceae > Crocinitomicaceae bacterium. The sequence goes on along the minus strand of JADJGJ010000002.1, from coordinate 895,007 downwards.
GGAGCAGAGATGTATTGTGCCTGGTTGACAGCTGAGGTAAATTCGTATCTCAAAAGTAGAAATAAAACACCTATTCAACCCATACGACTTCCGTTAAGAACTGAGTGGATGCATGCTGCCGGTGGCACTTCTGTTTTTCCATGGAAAGGAGATAAAACAGTAAATGACCAAGGCTGTTACCTCGCAAATTATAAACCATTTGACGACAATAATTTTATTGATGGAGGATATTACACCGTGAAAGTAAATTCTTACCTGCCGAATGAGTTTGGTTTGTACAACATGGCAGGCAATGCGGCAGAAATGGTATATGAATCAATTAAAACCAAAGAAGCCGGAACTGCGGGTGGAGGCTGGCTAAGTTCAGAAGACGAACTAAAAATTCTCGGAACGGATCTCTACCAAAATCAAACAGAAGCACATCCTAACATCGGTTTCAGAATTGTATTTTCTTTTAACTAGCTATTTGATTGAAAAGAATTTGAGGTGAAACTTCAGCGCTAATATTAAGAAGGAAGATCAAGAAGGGCGATTTTTCAACGCCCTTCTTCACCTTTAATACTGCTTGTTGCGATACAATTTCCAATCATCCCAGAAAATTTCAAGTTTTTTATTTCCTGCTTTCATGTACTCAATCACTTTATCTGATGTGTATAATTTCATAGGTTGGAAATGCGTAAAACCATCAGGACATTTTTCATTCTCATGCTGCGTGCGCTTTGTCAGATCAAACAATACTACTTTGGTTCCGCTCTCAGGTGTGACCGCCATATAAAACCTACCATTATTATCATCTCCTTCTTTTAGGTAAAGTTCTATATTCATCCACTCACCAAAGGGAACAGAAAAGTTTGTCGCTTCTTCTTCCCAATCACTTTTCCATTCGCATACCTTGCATTTCTGATGATCCGCTTTGACATGAAAATGAATAGCATCAACCGGTCCTTCCGAATCCTTAAACAAATTCACTGTGACTCTGAAAGTATTTTTCTCTTTTGACCAAGTGGCATTATTCCAAAATTCAAACAAAGTTAACCATGGCATTCGCTCATCCCATTCTTTCAAATAAGCCATATCAGGATGCAATTTTAACCGCACCGTCTGATAAATTTCACGAATACATTTATTCTCGTTAACACTTAACTGAACTCTGCCCTTATAATGTGAAGCTTCTTTTATATGCGGTTCAGTAATACTAAAACTCAATACCTGATTTGCTGCTGAATCAGGATCAGCAGTAATCAATGCTTTTCGTTGCGCATCATTACCATCTTCATAACCAATTTCAACGTATCCAATATCTGCATGTTCAATAAAATTTTCCCAACTTGCATGATCAGGTAAATCAGAGTCGGTACCACTAAATTCCGCATTCTGATATTCTCCATTTGTCAGTGATGTTCCGTTAAATCCGGTTTGGAAAAGTAATTCTTCCTCATACGTGCAAGCCACGTCACAATTCACACTCTTATGTCTGCAGGCAGAAAATAATGTCAGCACGAAAACAGAAAAAATCAACTTATACATGGTACAGCGTTTTTGAAATATTATTATTTGATTGTGATAACACCGGCTGGATCTTCTTGCTGGCCAAACCACACGCAAGCGAATCCCTTATATATACCAACGCCTATTGCTCCCCAAGGAAAACCATCCCAACCATCCTTATTCAAGATGACATTATTGTGTCCGGTGCTTCCTTTCCAACTATCAACAGCGTATTCAGCAGTCATGTCATAATCTGCATTTACTTTTGAGCTTCCGCAGGCAATTTCATAACCGTTACCGGTATACTGTGTTAACTCAGATGGTTTTTTCCACATACCATTTGCCTGTTTATGGTCAGATGTATAGCAACATGCAGTCCATGCACCGTTGGCTGACCAGCTGTGTGCATTGCACTCTTTAGGTTTGTCAGGCCGATTGTGATACAAATCTTTGCAGTGTTGTTGAGCAACAAAGGTCAATGATTTTGACAATGGAATTTCAGACAAATTATTCTCTACTCTATATGCCATAATCAACTTATACATTTTTTCTTCTTCACTTGATAAGCTAACAGCATCAGCAGAAAATACTGCGCCAAGGGTATCATCAGATCCGAGAGATACTTCCGTAGTATTAGTATTTGACTGATTAATTTCAGTCTCACTGTTATCATTCACGTTAAAGCGCGTTGATGAATCTTCTTTTGGGTGCGTAGCACACGATAAGAAATGGATAAAAACCATGAGTAAAAAAAGAGATAATAAAGGATGTTTAGTTTTCATATCGTCATGTATTTACAGCGTAATATTAATCATTGTGAATTTAGCATTTACAATATTATCCAAATCTTTTTTTGGTTTCCATCTCCAACCAATCTCTATGTTTGGGGTGGGCAATTCTAATCAATTCTTTAGCGCGTTGATGCAAATTTTTACCAAACAAATTGGCCACACCATATTCAGTGACTACATAATGCACATGCGCACGAGTTGTTACAACGCCTGCCCCCTGTTTGAGAAAAGGTACAATTTTAGACTCGCCATTCTTTGCTGTTGAAGGCATGGCAATGATGGGTTTGCCACCCGGTGACAAGGCAGCGCCTCGCATAAAATCCATTTGACCGCCAACTCCTGAAAACTGCATCGTTCCAATTGAATCTGCACATACCTGACCGGTAAGATCTATTTCAATTGCAGAATTAATTGCAACTGTTTTTGGATTTGATCTGATCACATGCGGATCATTGACATACGAAATTTCAAGAAAATGAACTGAAGGATTATCATCTACAAAATCATATAATTTTTTAGTACCCGCGATAAAACCAGTAACTAATTTTCCGCGGTGTTTTTTCTTGTGAGAATTGGTAATGACGCCTTTTTCAACCAATGGAATTATTCCGTCAGAAAACATTTCGGTATGAATGCCCAAATTTTTGTGATTGCCCAAACACGTTAATACTGCATCAGGAATAGCCCCAATACCCATTTGCAAACAAGATTCATCTTCAATCAAGCCTGCACAATGTTTTCCAATTTCAAGTGAAACACCATTCTGACATTCAGCATACGATACTTCAGGCAAATCATCATTCACCTTTACCAAAGCGTGTATATCACGTATATGAATAACGCCATCACCATGCGTACGCGGCATTTTTGGATTTACCTGAGCAATTATACAACGTGCATTTTTTACCGCAGCACGAGCAATATCTACCGAGGTTCCTAATGAACAAAAACCGTGCGCATCAGGTGGATAAACGTGAATCAATGCATAATCAAGCGGCAAAATTCCACGCTCAAACAACAAATGAATTTCACTTAAAAAAACAGGGACATATTCGCCTCCTTCACCATTCACTATTTTTCTTACATTATCAGAAACAAAAAGTGAGTTGATAAAAAAACGGTCTTTCAGTTTTTCCGGTGAAAAAATATTTTCTCCAAGTGTAGTAATGCTGACAAGTTCAACCTGTTTCAATTGATCAGTGCGGCTGAATAAAGTTCGCAATAAGGTTGCCGGTGTCGCAGCGCTGCCCTGAACAAAAACGCGGCTATTGCTTGTAATCTTTGCCACCGCTTCTTGGGGAGATATATAATTTGGTTCCATTGTTATTGAGTAGATGTCATCAAAGATAATTGCAATTGGGGAGTTTTACTTCAATTTCAATTCCTATTGAGTACATCATCATTAAATAAACAACAGAATTTGGTACGTATTATTTGGGTTGTAAATGAAAATTCCTCACGTAGGCACAGGTCGCGACCTGTGCCTACAGAACGATCATTTCTTGCAACCCGTGTTATCAAATATTCATACTATCTTTCAATTTTGGACAATGAAATTTGCCTACGCAAAAGAGTATTGCAACATTCGGGTACTATCCTCGATCAAATTATTTGACTCGCAGCTATTCAAACAATCTGCACTTCCAAAATCGCCTTGGTAATCTCAGTAATTTTAAAAGAATCTGCAATAGCCAAGCCAATTAGGGCAATAATTTCACCGCTTGCATCTTCAAGCACCAGCTGATTTTCTTTGTCTGTGCGTGATATTTTTTTGTCAATTAAAACATCTGAAATCAACTTTTTTCCTTGCATGCCTAATGGTTGCATTTTGTCTCCTTGTTGCCAATTGCGCAAGGTGAGCGGAAATTTTAATAAATGAAAATCAACTTGTTGAATGGATGGGAAATTTTTTATCAGACTGAACTTTTCCTTTTGTTCAAAACGAATTGTATTTTTCCCGCTGTACAATTCTACCGGCAAGGCTTGTATTTGGGTCAAGATTGGTATAGGTTTAGCTTCACTCAAGGAGAAAATGAGCTGATCACGATCAATCAGAAAACGATGATTCCCGGCAATAAATTCTGCCCCGGTATTTGATTGCAGAAATTTTTCAAACTCCGAAACATTTTTTCTATGAATTCCGTGCCCGTAAAAAATCTGTTGACGCAGAAAGGGATGAAGATTCAAAACCTTGTTCAGTGGAATCACTGTTTTGCCATTCGTATTGGTTGCGTGTTCATTAAAATATTCTATAGATGTCCTGTTGAAATAATCTTTCAGCTCATTCAATTCTGAAAAAAGATTTTCCATTTTTCCGTGTAACAATGGTTCAAGTGAATGTAATTCAGGCATCAGATCATGCCTGATTTTATTGCGCTGATAATCTTTTTTTGCATTGGTTGAATCAGATCTGTACTCCACTTGTTGCTGATCAATATATCTATAAATTTCTTCCGCTGTAAAATTAAACAGGGGTCGCATAATTTTTCCGTTCCTTGGCGGTATACCGGCAAGTCCACGATAACCAGTTCCGCGGAATAAATTAATAAAAAATGTTTCAATTGAATCATCTAAATGATGCGCAGTAAGCAAGTAAGCATTATGATCTTGCAGAAAAGTATCAAACCAGTCATATCGCAGTTTTCTGGCCGCTTCTTGAATAGTCATTCCTTCCTCTTCAGCAAATTTGGCGGCATCAAAATGATTGACAAAAATTTCCAACTGATGTGCTGAAGCGTATGTGAGCAAGAATTGTTCATCAGTATCAGATTCTTTTCCACGCAAATGAAAATTGCAATGTAGTAAACAATGTTTAAGGCCTGCCTCATTCAAAAGATGTGACAAGGTCATTGAATCTTTTCCTCCGCTGATGGCAAGAAATATTTTTGCCGATGTCAGCTGACTAAAATGATCCTCAATATTTTTCTTAAACTTACTTAACATAAACTATCCAATTTATTCTGACACTCATCCAATTTAATAGATTTTTAATCAGGTTAGTGCCAATTGTAATGCGCGCAGTTTGAGCATACATTCCTCGTATTCACGGGCAGCATCAGCATGTATGGTAATTGCGCTACCCACGCTGCAAGATACAGTTTTCAGTTTACGGTTATGTAAAATTGATCTGATCACTACGTTAAAATCGTAATCGCCATTGGGTTCAATGTATCCAATTGTACCGCTGTATAAACCTCTTTTAAAATTCTCAAGTTTTTCAGTTAGTTGCATTGCGGCAATTTTAGGTGCACCGGTCATTGAGCCCATAGGAAAAGTGGCTTTGATCACATCGGTAAATGATGTGCCGTAATCTATTTTACATGAGATGGTAGATATCAGCTGATGCACCGTTTTGAAACTATACACCTTGCATAACTCATCTACGTTCACCGAATTTTTTAACGCAATTTTTGAAAAATCATTCCGCACCAAATCTACTATCATGATATTCTCTGATCGTTCTTTTGCATCACGTTCTAACACCTTTTTAAGCTGATCATCTTGCGCGGTATTTTCGCCACGCTTCGCTGTTCCTTTGATTGGTTGTGAAATCAGTGTATTGCCCTTTTTACAAATATAGCGTTCAGGTGAAGCGCACATCACAGCATGTGTTTCATCTTGCATATATACCGAGAAAGGAGCATCAGCCAATTGATTCAATTTTGAAAATACGTTAGAGGTATTCAATTCATCTACACCACCGGTATACTGAATGCAATAATTTGTTTCGTATAAATTTCCTTGTTGAATTTCATGCTGAATGCTTTGAATATTTCTGATATACTCTTCTTGTGATGTTGATTCTTTCAAAGCCACTTGATTGCTATTTGATGAGACAGATTTTTTACTCTTGCCAAATAGTTCTATCAATTCTTCAGGTGATATTTTTCCATAATAAGTAGTATTTTCAATAGATCTGACAACCACATTTTCTGTTACAAAAAAGCGGCAAATTGGGAATTGAACAACATCATCATGCTTGCTTTGCAAAAATGGTTCAATGTTATTTTTGATATCGTAAGTTAAATAACCAAAAATATATTTTCCTGTATGCTGATCAATAAATTGTTGTAAATCAGAAAAAGAAAAATCAGTATTGTCCGGCTGATATGCGTGCGTAAAATTCCACGCCAAGATAAAATCATGGTCAGAATTTTTCAAAAGAACAACTTGATTTGGTTCAACAGCCTCAAGCATTTGTTGCCATGAATAGTTATGAATCTCTTTTGTTTGCATGATTTATGTAGCCAATCAGTATTCAAAAAAAACTGAAGGTAATGCAAAGTTAATCGCTTGCAGAAAATAGGAATCAAGTAATGCTTTATTGATTTGCAGGCTATTTTCACAAACATTTCCATAGTCAATAATATTCATGAATCCCATAGTTTTTAGTACCTTCACTTAAAATCTTAATTGATTATGCGCAAGCCTATCTTTGTTATTTTTATTGGTATTGCTTTTTACACACAAGCACAAAAAGAAGGTTTTACCAAAATTCCCTCAGAACAATCAGGCATATTATTCAGAAATGACATCACTGAAACTGACTCTGTGAATATCACCATGTATGATTATTTGTACAACGGTGGTGGTGTGGGTATCATTGATTTTAATCAAGATGGTTTACAAGATATATTTCTCACCGGAAATTTCACTGACGATAAACTCTATTTAAACAAGGGAAATTTTACGTTTGAAGATGTTACGTTAAAAGCCGGCATCACTAAAAATGGTTGGAGTACCGGCGTGTGCATTGTTGATATCAACGCAGATGGCTGGCAAGATATTTATGTATGCCGATCAGGTTGGTATACTAATTCTGAAAAATTGAAAAATGTTCTATACATCAATCAAAAAAACGGAAAGTTTATTGAAGATGCTGCATCGTATGGTCTTGATCTGGCCGGTCATCATACACAGGCGGCTCCACTAGATTTTGATCACGATGGTGATTTGGATTTATACGTAATGGGACATCCGGGAAAATTTATGCATAAATCTGACTTCTCAACTTATATCACAACCATTCTCAAAGGTGAAGTAGAAAGTGATATCCTGCTTGAAAATGTAAACGGTAAATTTATTGACATCACAAAACAAGCCGGCATTTTTGAGTTTGGTTATGGTTTGGGGTTGGCCATTACCGATATCAATCATGACACGTATCCAGATATCATTGTCTGCAATGATTTTGATGAACCTGATCACGTTTTTGTCAATCAAAAAAACAAAACATTTAAAGATGAAAACCTAAATTATTTTAAACATACATCTAATTATTCCATGGGAAATGATGTAGGTGATTTCAATAATGATGGCTATCTGGATTACATTTCTGTAGACATGGCCTTTGATTCACATGAACGATCAAAAACCAATATGGCTTCTATGACTCCGGCAAAATTCTGGGCACGTGTTAAGTTAGGTTGGGGCTACCAATACATGCACAATATGCTTCACCTAAACACCGGAAAAGGCGTTTACCAAGAGATTGCTCAATTCAGCGGCGTAGCAAAAACTGATTGGAGCTGGGCACCTCTTTTGATGGATATTGACATGGATGGCTGGTTAGATTTATTTATTACGAACGGCTACAAACGTGACACAAAAAACAATGACATTCAATACCTCATCAATCAACAACTGGAGAAAAAAAATCAAATCAGCGTGATGGAATTACTTGAATTGATTCCTTCAGTGCGCATTGAAAATTTCTTCTTCAGAAACACGCATGATTTGAAATTTGCAGATAAAAGGGCTGACTGGGGTATTGATGAAAAATTGAATTCAAACGGCGCAGCATACGCTGATCTTGACAATGATGGTGATCTGGATTTAGTATTGAATAATGTGGATGATTTTGCTTCAGTCTATCAGAATACAACCAGTAACGGCAATCACTATTTGAAACTTGATTTGTCAGAAATACCGGATGAAAAAATAAGCGGTGCCAAATTTCTACTCACAACAAAAAAAACAACACAAGCTAAAGAAGCAAATTTTGTGCGTGGCTATCAATCATCCGTTGAAAAAAATATTTTCTTCTATTGGGATAAAAATGATGAACCGAAAGATCTTGTGATTGATTTACCCGTTTACTATGCCATGATTAAAAATATTACACCTGATCAAACCATAAAAATTCGTTTGAAAGATATTGAAGTACATGATTTGGCTTTATTAGACTTGATCAATTTTGATGTAAATATTCAAGACATATCTGCACAACTGCTTCCACAAATTATTTACCAAGACAATGATTATGATGATTTCAAAACTGAAACCTTGCTGCCTCATCGCATGAGTGATGCAGGGCCACAACTAGCAGTGAGCGACCTAAACGCTGATGGTTTGGAAGATTTTATTTTATCATCAGCCGTTGGAAAAATTCCACAGGTTTATATACAAAAAGAAGAAGGTACATTTAGTCAGGTGGTTTCACCGGCTTTTTATAATCATCAGGGATGTGAAGACGGAGGCATTATGGTTATTAATGCAAATAAAGATGAATACAAAGACATCATCATCACATCAGGCGGATATGAATATGCACAAGGTGACAGCAATTATATCAACCGCTTGTATATTGGAAACGGACAAGGCGGATTTGGTTATGTAAAAAATGCCATGCCAAAAGATGCATTTAATTCAGGTAAAGTGATTGGTGAAGACATTGATTTGGATGGTGATACTGATTTATTAATTTGCGGAAAAGCTTCTCCCGGAAAATATCCCTTCCCCGGAATTACAAGTATTTTACTGAATGAAAAAGGATTTTTCTACAATATTACAGATCAGATTGCGCCGGAATTAAAATACTGTGGAATGGTGAATGATGCTGAATTTGTTGATGTAGATGGTGATAAAGATAAAGACATTGTAGTGGTTGGAGAATGGATGGACATTACGGTATTTATTCGTGACAAAGGAAAATTTACCAAAGCACAAACAGGAATAAATATGCCCGGCTGGTGGTCATGCATAACGGCTGCTGACATTGATCAAGACGGTGATCAAGATTTACTGGCTGGCAACGCCGGACTCAACAATAAATTTAAGGCATCAACTAATCGTCCAATTGATGTTTACGCCAATGATTTTGACAACAACGGTACTCTAGACATTGTATTGGCACACACCAAAAATGAGCATCTATTACCCGTGCGCGGCAGGGAATGTTCATCAAGTCAAATGCCTTTCTTAGTTGAAAAATTTCCTACCTATCAGGCTTTTGCAACATCAGATTTGTATCAGATTTACAGCAAAGAAAAATTAGATAGCGCCTTGCATTATCGGGTAACTGAATTCCGAAGTGGAATTTTTTATAATGACGGTAAAGGCAATTTTACATTTTCGCCTTTTGGCAATGAAGCGCAGTTATCTTTCATCAATGATTTTCTGGTACTAGATATAAACCATGATGGAAAATCTGATATTCTTGCCATTGGTAACCGCTACGGATCAGAAGTTGAAACTACGCGTTATGATGCAGGATGTGGCCTTGAAATGGTACAACAACCGGATGGATCATTCAGTATAACCCCACAAACAGCATCACAATTTTTTGTGCCGGGTGATGCCAAATGCATGAGCATGATTAAACTTGGAAAAGATGGTACGATAGGTGCACTTGTTGCAAACAACAATGGATTGGTGCAATTATTCAGTATTCAATAGAGGATTTGACAGCCACTAATCAGCCTATCTATAAAGCTGATAAATCAATGGTTCATGCCGTTGATCATAAAAACTTCATTTCTCACAGAAAGTTTCGTAATTTTAGTCGCCTATCAATTCAGAAAGCGTTGAACGGCATCTCAAAAAACTAAAATAAAATGAAAAAAATTATCGCCATTTCTCTCCTGCTCACTGCCGGATTAGTTTCAAACGCTCAAAGCGGTATGCATTGTGCACAGATGAAATCAAGGAATATGATGAATGAACGATCAAACACCTTACCTCTTGAATACATTGAGTTGACTGAAGAATATGATGTACATTTTTATTTTTTAGATGTAGCATTAGAAAATACGTCAACAGATATTGACGGGTCTGTTGAAATTCATGTAACAAGCAAAGTGGCTGTGCTAGATACATTTCTTGTTGAGCTGCATGAAGATTTAACCATTACAGATATTTTACTTGATGGTGTCACTTCAATGCCATTCACCCGTGTTGGATCTGCCGTTATTGTGCCGGTAAGTTTTGGATTGGGAGATTCATTTTATATGAAAATAATTTACGGTGGCACACCACCAACACCTGCATCAAATCCATTGGGAGGTGCCGGTATGAGTAATGATAATTCACCCAGCTGGGGAAATGTTGTCACCTGGACATTGAGTGAACCCTTCAGTGCTTTTGAGTGGTTTCCGTGCAAACAATCTTTGACCGATAAGGCAGATTCTGTTTATACTTTTGTGACAACAACATCACCCAACAAAGCAGGTTGTAATGGTGTGCTCACTGCCATCACTGACATGGGTGGAGGTTTATTCCGCTATGAGTGGAAATCAAATTACCCTATTGATTATTATTTGATTTCAATTTCTGTTGCAGAGTATGTTGATTATTCTATTTATGCTAATCCGGTTGGAGCACCAAATCCAATTCTCATTCAAAATTATGTGTACAATAATCCGGCAACACTTCCATACTTTCAAGATGAAATTGATAACACCGCAGATTTTATTGAATATTTTTCTACGCTTTATGGCTTGTATCCTTTTCATGAAGAAAAATATGGTCATTGCATGGCGCCTATTGGTGGAGGCATGGAGCATCAAACCATGACAACACAAGGCTGGTTTGATGATGGGTTAACCGTACATGAAATGGGGCACCAATGGTTTGGAGACAACGTCACTTGCGCAAGCTGGAGTGATATTTGGTTGAATGAAGGGTTTGCTTCGTATACTGAACATCTCATGTTGGAATATTTTTATCCGGGTGATGAAATTGCTGATTTGCAAAGCAGACATGATAACGTGATGGAACAACCGGGCGGCAGCGTTTGGGTTGAAGATTCGCTTGACCCTGATGCAATTTTCAGCGGAAGATTAGTGTATAACAAAGGCGCATCTATCATTCACACTCTTCGTTTTTTAATTAATGATGATGCCTTGTTTTTTGAAGTGCTTCAAACCTATCAGCAAGTTTTTGCAGATGGCACAGCACACGCCTCAGACTTTAAAACTATTCTGGAATCAGTAACCGGAATGAATTTCACCAACTACTTTAATGAATGGTATTATGGTGAAGGATATCCAACTTATAGTATAGAGTGGAATCAAATAAACAGCTCCGTGTATATTCAACTTGATCAAGTTGTATCAATGCCGGGCGTCACTCCTTTCTTCACCAATGATCTTGAAATTGCCATTACAGATGATATGGGAAATACATCCTACTTCCGTTTGAGTGACATCAATGCTGCAAGCAGTTTGCATTATCTCGGTTTCCCGGGCACAATAGTTTCTGTTGAAATTGATCCCAACAATGATATCATCAATCAAACAGGAACCATTACACAAAACACATCATTGGTTAACCTGCAAGATGAACCGAGCACTGAATTGAAAATTTTCCCTGTACCTGCAACTGATCAAATTACCGTGGAATCATCACAAGCTGATCTTTTTCAAATCATCAACACCAGCGGACAAATTGTACAACAAGGAAATTTGAACGAAGGGCAAAATCAATTAGATCTAACCACGCTCTCTTGTGGTACTTATATTTTCAGAACATCAAGCACGCAAAGCAAAATTGTGGTGGAGTAGGTTGGATTGTTTGGCTAAGAGATTTATTTATGCATGACAAAGCAGTCGGATGATTTATCCGCGTGATCAAATTATTTTCTGTATACATGTCTTATCAAATCAAATCAATTTGAGTTAAAACCTCAAAGCGCAACCTGCCTGTAATCCAACCCAAATTGCCACGCGCCCATCAGACCAATTTTCGTCATATAAGGTATAAGGAATGCGCAAGACTCCATAATTATTTTCAACCTCGGTTTGTGAGACATAAATATTTAAAGCAGGTCCGGCGAAAAGCTCAAAATGTTTGGCAATAAACCGTCGGTAGGTAATTTCAAATCTGTTTAAAAGATCCAAGTCATACGTAAATAAATTGGTGATTGTTTGATTAGTTGAAAGGTCAAAACCAATTTTATTTTTTTCATTTAATGAGATCATTGAGCCAATTCCATAGCCGTAAGTTAAAATTCCTTCGTCATTATTTTGTGTAATTCCAAATCTGAAACTAGAATAGAATTGAGGCACACCAAGTTTCAACGCCAACTGCCCGTAGATTGATTCGTTGGTAGAAAATTCCAGCGCATGATAACCGTTGTGTACTAAACTGATCAAGCCAATTGCTAACGAATTTTCTCCGGATTTTGCCACATTGATCAATCCAATTTGAGTTCCTTTAACCGTGTCAGCATAATTGATCAAACCTATTTGTGTTCCATTCACATTGCCATTTACCGTGTTGACTATTCCACTGATTTGTGCTCCATTCAAATCACCATTGCTGAAATTTGCAATTCCTGAAAGTTGAAATCCATCCATGCAGCCATGGGTATAATTTGCAATGCCTGCAACTTGCCCTCCGTCAAAATTTCCGTTGACAGAATTGGAAATTCCGCCAATTTCAAAACCTGATGAAGATTCTCCCACGACATTACTTATTCCTGCAATAAAAACTCCTTGAGTAGAATCTTTCACAATATTTGCAATGCCTCCAATAACAGTTCCCTTTGATGCTCCTGCGGTAATATTTGCAATTCCACCAACTTGAATTCCATTAACATCGGCAGTATTTACATTTACCAATCCACCAATTTCACATCCATTGACACCACCGTTGACTCCATATAATGTGTTAAATGAAAAATTATTAGCTACTTGTGGAGAGTGTATACCATTGGTGCCCATTGGATAAATAAAACTCACTTGAACCGGTGAAGTATTACTTGAATCATCTGACGGAAATAGTTTAGGATACTTGTGTACAATAACCGTTGTATCAGCTTGTGACAGCGCTTGAAAAGAAAGAAGAAATGTACAGGTTAAAAAAGATATTTTTGATTTCATAAATTAAAATTTGATGGTATAAATAATATTTGGAATAAAAGAAAGCTGTGTTGAGTATTCTATCTGATTAGTTCTTGAATTAAAATATTCGTTCACTCGTGCTTTGTTATTAGTGAGGTTCTGAAAATCTAACTTAATAGAATGACTGACTTTTGATTTATCCAACCGATAGGTAATTCCAAAATTGATAAAGAAAATATCGTCTCCCTTTTCAGAAAGTGTCTTGTCAGAATAAATAGGATATCCGGCATCTTGAGAAGCCTGAAGATTAATTGGTGTGTAACGATTTCCACCAATAAAAGAAACCTTAGCGTTCAATCCAATCACATTGTTTTTATTTTCCCCGAACAAAAATTCTTTACCCAACAACAAGTTTGCAGCATAACCTGCATCATATCTTGAATCTCTTTCAATTCCATCCAAAGCAGTGAAGCTCGACTGATAAATTGAACCGGTTGCCATGCAATAAAAACTTTTCTCAAAATTTCTTTCAAGGGTGAATTCAATTCCATAGTTTCTGCCTGTTCCCTCATTTGCAAGATGCACATCAGGAAACCAATTTGAAAAATTCAGCAATGACATTGAACTCGCAGTATCATTCTCAACCGGAATATTGTATAGATGTTGATAGTATAATTCTGTTTTGAATCTCCATCGTTCAGTTAACTGCAAGCCATAACCAACAACAAAATGCGCTGATTTTGTTAAGCCGATATTTTTGTTTGGCAATAGATAAGTTCCGTCGGTTTGTTTTTCGCTGAACAAATAAGTAGACAGGCTTTCAATTTTACCATGCAAACCTGCCCCTGCTGAGATATAATTTCTTGGGTTTATTTGATATTTAATACCTAACCGCGGTTCCAAAGAACTCTGATTATTTAGAAAGAAATGTAAATAATGTAGTCCGCTTATCATTGTTAGATTGTTACCAAAACGATGTTTCCAACTGGCATAAGCTTGCGCCATGTATGAATTTCCTTCTCCGTTTACAAGCCGAGTAAATATGCCGGTATTGTCATAGTCTTCTTCTAAGTATAAATTGTAATCCAACACCGTAAAAATTGCCCCCAGTTGAAACAAATTTTTTGCATTCATTTTATGATGTATAGTTGATGAAATTTTGTACCGGTTGTCTTGAAATAGTTCTCTCTCTGCAAGAAAAAGAGCTGAGCTATCAGCATTTAACCATTCACCCCGTCCGGTACTAGATGAGGTAGATGCACTGATAAAACTCTTGAGATATGTTTTGTCATTAAACATGAAAGTATGTTTCAATCCCATTACTCCCAGATTTGCACCAAAATCATAAGTTGAATAAACAGTTAACGTTTCTTCATCTTCATCAGACTGAAAAATTGAAGAAATACCACCCAAACCAATCAATGAAAAAGTACCCGCTTTTTTTGTTGGTAAAACTACTTTGAATGATGCATCCTGATATGTTGGTATTCCACCAAAATCAAGTATGCCTGCTTTGTCTAACAGTGCAATGGTGGAATACCGATAATTCACTAAATAGGATCCCCCGTAACCCACTTTGAAAGGTCCTTCAACGGTAAAATCTGTTCCCATTACTCCAAAAGAAAAACTGTACTCACGTTTCTCGTTATTCCCTTGTCTGAATCTAACGTCAAACACACCGGAATAAGCATTTCCGTATTCAGGTGAAAAGGCTCCGGAAAAAAAATCAGAATTTGCCAACATGCTTCCGTTCAAAGCACTGATTGGTCCACCGGTTCCTCCTTCATTGGCAAAGTGATTTGGATTTGGAATATCAATTCCTTCTAATCTCCACAAAATTCCTTTGGGAGAATTTCCTCTTACCACAATGTCATTGTCCCCTTCAGCATTACCGGTAACACCCGCAAAACCTGAAACCATACGTGCCGGATCATTGAATGAACCCGCATACCGATTTGTCTCATCAACCGTAAACATTTGCCCTGAAACGGTAACCATTTTATTAATGGATTCATCTTTATCTTCACTAGTAACAGTCACCGTTGTCAGCGACTTGATATCTTCTGTCATTTCAAGATTCAAAACCAATTCTTTGCCTGATTCAACCAACAAACCAGACATAAATATTTCTTGATAACCAATGGCTGAAATTTTTAAATCAATTCTGCCAACAGTAACTTTTTCAATTTTAAAATTTCCTTCAGCATCAGTGATTGAACCCTGTAAAGGATCAGTTCCAACAACAATTACCTTAGCTCCAACAACCGGTATTTTAGAATCATAATCTACCGCGGTTCCTCTCACCGTTTGCGTAAATTGCGCTTGAACTTGAATGACTGTAAAGCAAAAAAATAGAGATATCAGAATACTTAATTTCATAATTGTTTCGTTTTGTTTTTAATGAGACAATCATGAAAGAGCTTACCCCTATTTCAATGAAAATATTTTTGAATTTGAATAGTCTACCCTATCTTCTAATACCAACCCTAATGCCTGCTTGGGCTCCAATCCAAAACTGCAATTGAGAGTCAGAGAAATCAGCTTCATAGACAGGCTGATAATTCATGAAATGGAGATATTCGCCCTCATCACTTTGCGTGCGTGAAAAACCGATATTAGCGGAAGGACCAATAAAAAAAGTAAACCATTTTGCAAACCTAAAATCAAATGTTAGCTGATATCGGTGAAATTGATTTCCTTGAAATGCGTTGAAATTTTCAAATTGAACTAAATAAGAAATCAATTCATTTGAAACAGAAAATATTTTGCCGGCATGCCATTTGGTTCCAAGTCCTAAACCAACCATAATTCTAGATCTATCAATGAAATTTACACCCAGCGAATAGATATTATACAATTTGTTGACTCCTGATTTAAAATTGACTTGTAAATGTCCCACTTCATTTGCGCCAAATTCAGTAGAACGGTATCCCTCTTTACAATAACTAACCAAGCCAAGTGCGGCACCTGAACCTGAAATGCAGGAATTGATTAACCCAATTTGCATGCCGTCATTTACGCGGCAATGATTATAAATTCCGGTGATTTGCACACCGGTATTTATGTTAGCAAGATTAACAATACCTGAAATTTGACAACGATTTACACCTCTTCTTGCCCAGTTACCAATGCCTGCAATTTGTCCGCCGTACAAGGTGTCCATTACAATATTATTAATGCCTGAAATTTGTAAACCACGTGAAGAGGTACGAACAAAATTATTAATGCCTGCTATTTGAAAACCATCAAAACCTTTTGTAACCACATTGGATATACCTGATATTTGTACACCATAAAAATGACCTCGTACAACATTATTTATCCCACCAATTTGTAATCCGTTTGTTGTATCACCAACAATATTTGAAATGCCGCCAATTTGAAGTCCGCTAGTTGTGCCTCCAACAATATTTCCAATTCCGGCAATTTGCAGACCTCGTACTTTTTGCTTGTCAATATTAAATAATCCACCCAATTCAAAGCCATCCACACCATTAGCATAACCACCCAAAACATTGAATGAAAAGCGATTTATCATGAGGCCGTTGGTAGACAAATCAGAACCAATGCTCCACGTTGGAATAAATGAAATTTGGGCAATACGCGTTTCTTTAATTGCTTTCAAATTCTCAGCATGTACAAATGATTCTTGTGGAACAAATATTTTGCTCACAGGTCGCTGTTCTATCGGAAAATCAATAGTTGAAATTGTTGCGCCTGGCAATTTTTCAATTTCAGGATTTAAAGGAATTAGTTCAAGATTGATTTCAGGGTTATCAGAATGCACCACGATGGTAGTATCATGATACCCCACTTTACTAAAATAAAATCCCCTCATCTTTTCATCAGATTCAATGGTCATTTTATAAGCACCATTTTCATCAGACAGCCTGGCCTTACGTGATTCAACATCATAAATACTCACGCCTGACAAGGGCTTACCGGTGTATGCGTCAATTATCTGCCCGCTGAATTGAAGATAGAATTTTTGTTTCACATCTTCATTTGATGTTTCTTGATTTTTGAGTAGAATCAAATGATTTCCTGCCTCTTTATATCTGAATTCATCGCCAAATATTTTGTACAAAATTTTAGCAACTGTTTCATCTTGTACTTTTAGGGTGATCAGTTTTGACTCTTCTATTAAAGTAGAATTGTATGAGAATTTGAAGTATGCCTTTTGTTCAATGATTTGTAAAACTTTGACTAATTTTAGATCAACAACATCAACAGATATTTTTCTTTCCAATATCGTGTTAGACAAATTTGAAGTAGGGATTTCCACTGAACTTTTTGCCCATCCACTAAAGTGAGTAATACTGAATATTATAAACAGATATTTAGCAACCATTACCCTTCAATATAAATCCATTTTTAGTTTTAATCAATTCCATTTCAAATGACGCAGCTATGACTTCCAGTATCTCTTCAATGCTCTCTCGTTCAAAATGAGTTGTTAATCTGCAATTGGCTGCCTTATTGTTTTCTAACAAGATACTAACTTCAAAAATTGACTCCAAAATTGAGATAATTTGATCTAGTGGTTGATCTTCAAAATTTAACTTTTGATCAAGCCAATAAATTTCATTGAAATCAATTTCATTTTGAGAGGCTTTTCTGACATAACCGTCAGCAAAGTTCATAATACCTTTCTCTCCGGGCAACAAAATGACACTATTTTCAGTTGATTTAAATTCTACCTTGCCTGATTTAACAAATACCGTAGTAGTTGAATCTGATTCCTCAATATTAAATGAAGTTCCCAAAACCTTCACTTCTGCTTGGTGATCTAATTCCACAATAAAGGGTTGTTGAGCATTGGGTGTGATTTCAAAAAATGCTTCGCCATGTAGAGTAACGCGCCGTTCATCAGATGAAAATTCAGCCGGATATTCTAACTGAGATCCTTGATTTAATGAAATAACAGATCCGTCTTGCAGGGTGTCAATCACTACCTCTTTTTTTGCAGACAATTGAATAAGGTCGTTGTTTTTTGAGATGAATTTAATCAAGACAACAGAACCAAATAAAATTACTACAACTGCTGCAGCTGCATAGATTAAACGCATTGAAATCACCTTGGTTTTCTTTGGTGATTGCTCTGCAGTATTGATGCGCTCACTGATTTTATGCCAAGCTAAACTAGTATTGACATCAACCGGTTTTATTTTGACTTTACCCGTGAGAATCCAGACTTCTTTTAGCTCTTCAAAATATTTTTTATTCTCAATTGAATTATTCAGCCAAATTTCAACTTGATTTTTGTCTAGTTCACTAAGTTCATTGTTAATGTATGCCATCAACAGAGCCTCGTTTATTTTGCTATTCATCTCACTCATACCCTCATGTTATAAATGCGTGAATAATTTTACAATTATCAAAACAGTTACGATGAAATCTTTTAGTTGAATTCTTAAAAATTTCAAGGCTTCGCCCATTTGATTTTCTACTGTTTTAATACTAATATTCAATTTGTCGGCAATTTCTTGATACTTCAATCCATCAAACCTACTCAGGATAAATATTTTTCTTCGTCCTTCAGGTAATGAATTAATTGCAGCGTGAATTTTTTGATCTAATTCAGATACTTCTAATCCATGTTGGTCATGAGAAGAATTAAACGTCAATTCGCGCTCCTGTTCTTGTTTGTATTTATCTTTTATTTTCAAATGTTTCAATTGGTTTAAACAGGCGTTTTTGACAGCAGTATATAAGTAAGCGCGAACTGACGTTGTAATAGCTTTTGTTTCCCTTTGTTCCCAAAATCGCACAAACAATTCTTGCACAATTTCTTCTGATGAATCTATGTCAACCATAAAAGAGTTAGCATAAGCACACAACTCCTGATAATGATTTTTAAAAATCACTTCAAATTCTGTAATGGATATGGACTCAGTTATTTCCAGATGAACAAAGATACATTGAATGCATGTATTCCGTTAATAAGGGCGCACTGATCCTGAACCAGAATTTGAACTGGTAATAATTGGATTTCCTTTATAAACAACGTCACCGCTGCCTGAAATATTTGTTTTTAAACTATTGGTTGCCCACACCGAAGCCGAACCAGAGCCCGAAATGTTCACATCAACATCATCAAATGCGTGATTTATGGTGTTCACGCTACCTGAACCGCTGATATTAATGTTTTGACTTGAGCCGGAACCTATTCCGTTTATTTCCATGTCTCCTGAGCCTGATATGGTCATATCACAAATCACAGCTGTTAAACTATCCATAGAAATATTCCCGCTTCCAGTAATGATAAGTTCAATTTCATTCACATTGATAGCTGATTGACAAGTTACATTACCACTGCCTGAAATTTTAACTCGGCGAACAACCGGCATGGTAACAAACACATCAATTTCATCATGATGTCCAATACACTTGTTTGACTTTGTTTCAATACACAACGTGTTCCCATCTACATCTGTTTTAATAATGTCCATTAAATTTTCACTTGTTGTTACACTCACTGAATAAGTTGAAGCTTGAGAAATGTGCACATCGGCATTCATACTTAATTCTATTTCATCAAATGAACCGGGTTGTCTCTGTTCTGTAATTATGTTACCGTTACCATTGTAACAGAAAATACCATTTTTTTTGCAAGATGTTGCAGCGGTTAGAATGACAACAGCTATAATTAATTTTCTCATATTTTTTGTATTGTTTCTAGTATGACAATCAAAAGAAACTTAACCCCCATTCAGGTTAAAAAAAATTTTGAAAGATTTTTTCCTGCCCCTTTGTTGGAGAAGAAAATGGCATTAAAATGAAAGTGCTGGGATATTAGAATTGACTCCTCATTGGAATAAATCCTATAAAAAATTTAACTGAAAATATGCGAGAAACAACTCAAGAGAAGCGACCAATCCATCAATGCACCCCGCCCATCCATCGTTTCATCAATGGATTCAGCAACATAACAATTAAGCCTGAAAACGCTGCGATAACGGTAAAGATCAGGAAGAAAGTCATCATGTCATATTTAGCAACCACCGGTTCAATGGCACCGCCTAAAGATGCGGCGATTTTATTCCCTATGGCTATGGCCAGATACCACATACCAAACATGAATCCAATCATACGCGCCGGAACCAATTTACTCACCATGGACAAGCCCACCGGAGAAATACATAACTCACCCAAGGTATGCAAGAAATAAGCAATAATTAGCCAAACCATGTTCACGCGAATGTTATGAGTTCCATCTCCAATAGGAATTGAACCGTAAGCCATCACTGCAAAACCAAATGCTATAAAAAATAACCCAATAGCATATTTCATTGCAGGACTTGGGTTGTATTTACTTTCCCACCAACGCGAAAAGAAAGATGCCAACGCAATAATGAAAAATGAATTGAGGATGCTGAACCATGATGCAGCAATTTCAACTCCACCTGCCTTTGCATCAACCACCGTTCCGGTAATAATAGGTGATGGTCGTTTATGTAAATCCATTTGCTGGCTCAACTTTGCCTCTTCTGTTGCATCTAATCGCTCATATTTTCCATTCTCAAAAACTAATCTAACAGGCGCATTTGGCTGCATCACTTCAATTTCATTAAAGGTGAGAACAGTATCTATTACCTTTTCATTTTGCTGAACAACCGTTGAATCAGTAAAATCTTCATACACGATACTAGTGGTGCCATCATCAGGATTAGTAGTTTGATATGAAATCATTTGTGTTTTGAACTCATACGCTTTGGTAGATAAATCACGATTGATCATCCAAATTGCCATGATCCAAACCAAAACAAAACTAGTACCTAAAACAATGTTTGACCATTTAATTTCAGCCCAGGTTTCAATAAATAATCGTAACAAAACCCAAGAAATGATTAACAGCGGTCCAACCGTTAGCAGAATATTAACCACATTAAATACAATGGCTGAATTACCAACAAGTACTCTGTCAGTAAAATTATCTGCAAATAATACTAACGAAGTAGCTCCTTGCTCAAAAGTCAGCGTAAAAAAGATGAGGAAAATAGCAAAACCCATTACGGCAAACATGCGCCCTTTAACCACTTGATCATATCTAATAATACGACTGATGATCAAGAAAAGAAATGGCAGTAAACCAAAAATCACCAGAATAAGTAAAGGTCCGTTGAATTTAGATCCACCAATATTTAACTCTTGTGGCAACATAGAGAAGCCACTAATTTTAAACATAGGGTCATTGATGATAAATACCAATCCCACTGAAACCGAAATGGCTACTAAAATTAAATCAACAAGTGTAAAAGGGTTTGGTCTGTATCCTCTGGCCTGTGTTGCTTTATCAAGTACACTTTCTTTTGTAAGCTCAACTCCTTTAACCTCTTCAACTGCTTTGTCAGTTTGACCTTTAACCGGTTTATCACCTATAGTTCCAAACAACGGTTTAGCTAACCAGAACTGAAGTGCGCCAAGTAACATAAAGATACCGGCGAGACTGAAACCATATTGCCAACCCACTTTTTCCCCAATGTATCCGCAAAGCATCATTCCAAAAAATGCCCCTGCATTTACACCCATATAGAAAATGGTATAGGCTCCGTCTTTTTTCTTTGGAAGATCTTTATACATTGTAGAGATTATGGATGTGATATTTGGTTTGAAAAAACCTGTACCAACAACCAATAATCCTAATCCCAAATAAAGAGAAAACTCAGTTTCAAGCGCCATGCAAACGTGTCCCAGCGTCATGATCAACGCACCAACCACAACGGCCATTCTATAACCCAGGAATTTATCAGCAAGAATACCACCTATAATAGGCGTCAGATATAATAAGCTGGCATAGGTTCCAAATAAAGCAGTTGCTTCACCGCTTGAAAATTCCCACCCGGGATTTGTTCCAATAAAAGACATGGTAAGGAACAGCACCAACAATACCCGCATTCCGTAGAATGAAAAACGTTCCCACATTTCCGTGAAAAACAAAACGAATAAACCGGCAGGATGTCCTAAAACCTTAGATTGAAAAAACTTTTCTGTGCTTTGATCAGTGTGCATAATCGGACTGAAGTCGTTTTTTGAGTAAACTTTACTTTTCGTCCTTCTACTTCTTATCTATCCAAATAAAACGCTGACTCAATTTATTCACTTTGAATCTAATCGTCTTTTCATTGGTTTTTTCCTTGCACAACCTGAAAAGTATGAGGCGGTGAAATTAATCAAAATAAAATGATAATTATTTGTTTAAACCAATTTAATTCGGGTTTTTTAGCTTAATCCACTAAATATGAATATTTAACGATGCGATCAGGGCATTGATATAAATTATGCTGCTGCGAGCCCTTGGATATTCTATCTTTGACGCCCGAAAAGAAGATTAAACTGTAATTATGTCCCTTAAACCCTTTGTATTGACCGGTTTGCCGGTTTTCTTACTGGCTTCATGCGGTGGAACATCTGCTGATAATCAATCATCAAACCAAGATTCAATCTCAACTGACTCAGTGGTTATACTTGAAGACAAGCATTCATATTCTAATGTGAATGAGGTTTATTCAAGCCATCTTCATTTGGATTTAACCGTAGACTTTGATCAACATAAATTGGTTGGATCTGTTGAACACACCATTGAAAATCCTGCTCATTCATCTCAAATGGTATTTGACATGAATGATGAAAAAATCTTCAAAGTAACATTGGATGAAGACACCTCATCTACTATTTTTAATGTGGGTGAAGATGACGAGTTGCTTGGTTCTCCACTAACCGTTACAATTAAACCGGAAACAAAAAAAGTTAAAATCTGGTATGAAACATCTCCTGAGTCTGGCTCACTGCAATGGCTCAGCCCGCAGCAAACAGCCGGTAAAAAGCATCCATATCTTTATACGCAAGGTCAGGCTGTATTAACCAGAACCTGGATTCCTTGCCAAGATACTCCATTGAAACGCATCACGTATTCAGCCAATATCACAACGCCAAAACATTTGATGGCAGTTATGAGCGCCAATAATCCAACAGAAAAAAGTGCTGATGGAAAATATACTTTTGACATGCCTCAGGCTATACCAACGTATTTAATTGCGCTGGCGGTGGGTGACCTCTCCTTTGCAAGTTTGGGTGAACGCACTGGAGTTTATACTGAACCTGTCATGCTGGATAAATGCGTTTACGAATTTGTGGATGTTGAAAAAATGGTAATTGCTGCTGAAGGTTTATATGGAGAGTACAAGTGGGGCAGATATGATATCATTGTTTTGCCTCCTTCATTTCCTTTTGGTGGAATGGAAAATCCTAAACTCACATTTGCAACACCAACCATTATTTCCGGTGATCGTTCATTGGTTTCTCTCATTGCGCATGAACTCGCTCATTCTTGGTCAGGCAATCTGGTAACCAACGCTACTTGGGATGATTTCTGGCTCAACGAAGGTTTCACCGTGTACATTGAAAACAGAATCATGGAAGAAGTATATGGGAAAGAGTATGCAGACATGTTATTGAGTATTGAAAATCAAGAATTGGAATTAGAGAATGCAGATTTAATTTCAAGCGGACAAGCTGAAGACACTCATCTGAAACTTAACCTTGATGGTCGTGACCCGGATGAAGGAATGACTACTATTGCCTATGTGAAAGGTGCTCTATTTCTTAAAACATTAGAATCACTTGCCGGACGTGAAAAATTTGATCCGTTTTTGAAAAGTTATTTTGCCACCTACGAATTTCAACCTGTGACAACTGAAATGTTTGTTGATTACCTCAATAAAAATCTGCTTGAACCAAATAAACTTAAATTCAATACAGATGATTGGATTTATGGTGAAGGAATTCCGGACAATTGTATAAAAGTTGAATCAGACCGATTTGCAAAAGTGGATGAAAAAGCACTGCTGGTAACCACGGTTAAATCTGGTAAAGAATTAGGCATTGACAAATCAAAATGGACAACACAAGAGTGGATGCATTTTATACGCCACATCCCTGATAATGCTGATGTGACAACCTTGGCTATGCTTGATCAAGAATTTAATTTCAGCAATTCAGGCAATGCAGAAATTCAATCTGAATGGTATCAGCTTTCACTGCGCAAAGGATATGATAAAATCAATCCATACATGGAAAAATTTCTCATTACCGTGGGTCGTAGAAAATACCTTCAACCTATTTATGAAGAGTTGGCAAAAACAGAATCAGGCTTAGCCTTTGCAAAGAAAATTTACGCAAAAGCAAGACCCAATTATCATTCCGTGTCATCAGGTACCATTGATGAAATATTAGGTTGGGAAGAATAGTTTTGACCTTAAAGTAACTTTTGCATACCTAAATTCGTCACAAGTTCAGAACATGTAAAAAACAGGTGCTGTTATGTAGTGTGAGCCACATAGTATAACAACACTAAAACTGATTTGCTATTTTTGAACTGCATGAAAAAAATTCTACTTGCTATTTGCTGCCTTGCTACCTTAACGGTGAATGCGCAATTCGCCATCAAAGGCACAATCACAGATGAATATGGTGAAGGTATTCCCGGTGTGCGTGTTGCTTTGGAAAACACTACCTACGGAGTACCTGCCAATGCTCAGGGAAATTATTTCCTTGAAGTTCCATCTGCCGGAACCTACGTGCTGACATTTTCCATGCTTGGTTTTGAAAAAACTTCAGACACCATTATCGTTAAAGACCAAATCACTTACCACAGCATCACATTGAAAGAAAGTTCCACCGAATTGGGTACAGTTGAAGTTTATTCTGACACGCGTGATTTAGCTAAAGAAATAATTGGTCATGTCATTGATAATAAAAAAAATCTAGGCAAACAATTTGACTCTTATCAATGCAATACCTACATAAAAACATCTCTTGAGAAAGAAAACAGATTGCCATTTTTAGCTACACGAGATACACTTGGGAAACAGCGAATGAACCTGATTGAATCTTATTCTGTCACACATTTTGAGCAAAACGCAACCTATCACGAAGATATTATAGCACATCATGACTACGCTGAAAAGGCAAATAACACCATGGTGGTATCAGTTGATTTTAGCAATGCAGATAATTTAATTCCCAATCAGGTAATTGAATATAATCCCTACATTTTTTTTGAAAAAGTACAAGATGGTGATGTAGATCCATATCAAAACTTGATTGAATTACCAAAAATTTCATCTAAACAATTAGTGTCTCCGGTTGCAGTGAATGCATTCTTGAATTACAAGTATAATCTTGGCGGAATTTTTTATGAGAACGGACAAAAAATTTATGAAATTAAAGTGGAGCCACGCTTCAAAGAAGGTCCGCTTTTTTCAGGTGTAATTTATATCATTGATAGTTTGTGGGTGATTAAATCATTTGATTTGTCAATCAATCCGGCCGCAATGGACTACTTCAAAGAGTTCAGAATTATTCATGACTATGAACTTGTTGATGGCAAATGGGTGGTGGTAAGACGTGAGTTTATTTATACAATGAATGACGGTAGTGATCAAATAATGGCAAATACCCGAGTGCAACACAGCAATTATATTTTTAACGCCGGATTTGATCATAAACAATTTAAAAATTCTGTGATGTCATATCATGATGATGCATTTGACAAAGATTCACTCTACTGGGAAAATGTTCGTCCAATTCAACTAAAACCTGAAGAACTTCTCTACATCCATGAGCAAGACAGTATCATGCGCGAATTCACATCGTTTGAATACATTGACAGTGTGAACGCCGTATACAACAAACTCACTGTCTGGGATTTTTTACTTAACGGAGTTGGATTTAGAAACAGAGAAAAAGGACAAGAAATTTACATTGCTCCACTAATCTCTCAACCTCAGTTTTTTGGATTTGGTCCTTATCGGCATAAAATTTCCGGCATGTACTCCAAAGAATTTGAAAACGGACAAAAAATCAGCATCAATAGTGAAATTGATTATGGTTTCAAATACAAAGATTTGAAGGGAATGTTAGGTGTTGAATACACTTATTTACCAAAACATTTCGGAAGTTTCAGAATTGCCGGTGGTGATGTGTATGATCTCGTAAATAATTATGAATCTATTGTGAATACCGGGGCATCATCCAACTTTGTGAGAAAAACATTTTTTGCTGTTGGGCAACGATATGAAATTGTAAATGGATTATATGGAAGAGTGAGTTATGACTATTCTAAACGCATTGCAGTGCCAGAACTTGCGCGTGCACCATGGCTTGATTCATTGATGCAAAATATTGGATCAGACATTCAAGCAAAACCTTTTGAAACCTATACTGTATCTATTTTTGAACTTGAATTGGCGTACCGTTTTAAACAATCATACATCTATAAAAAAGGAAAAAAAATAATCATTGGAACTGAGTATCCTGAACTGAAATTAAATTATAAAATTGGTGTGCCTAATCTATTTGGCAGTGATGTGAATTTTTCATTTCTTGAACTTGGCGCATCGGACAATGTCACAATAGGCACCTTTGGTGAAATGAAATGGAATTTTGTTGCCGGTAGTTTTTTAGGGAGTGATATTGACGCAATCAGATTTATTGAACATAAATTTTTCAGAGGTTCAGATTTTTTCTTTTTCTCAAATCCACTCAAATCACTTCAATTACTTGACAGCACCATGCACACCGCACGCCCCTATTTGCAAGCCTTTGTTATACATCACTTCAATGGTGCTATCACAGATAAAATTCCACTTATCAACAAAACAAAAATTGAATTAGTTGCAGGTGGTGGTATCTTATTAATTGATGAACTCAATTACAGACATCTGGAATTTTATGCTGGTATTGAGCGAAAATTTAAAATCAAAAAACAGCTTTTCAAAGTCTCTGCATTTTATGTGATGAGAGAAAATAATGCCCCTTCAGTTCAACTCAACTTTAAATTTGGGCTTGACTTCTACAACTCATTCTCCAACAGTTGGAGTTATTGAAGATGATATTTTACTTCACAAAAAGTTTGTAAATATCATTAGCATTGGCAAACAACAGCAAGCCAAGCAATAGAATGATACCAACCATTTGCGCGTATTCCATGAATTTATCGCCCGGTTTTCTGCCGGTGATCATTTCGTACAATAAAAACATGATGTGACCACCGTCAAGCGCAGGAATTGGGAGAAAATTCATAAAGGCGAGAATGATAGAAATAAATGCAGTGAGCATCCAGAATGAGTGCCAATCCCAAACCGGAGCAAACATAGCACCAAATGAAGCAAACCCACCAATGCTTGATGCACCTTTAGAAGTAAATACAAATTTCATTTGCACGGCGTAATCATGCAAAGTATTATATGCCATACCAAAACCTTCAGAAATACTTTCACCAAAAGAGTAATCATTGTGTTGCGGAGGGAAAACATCTGTAATTTTTTTCATAGCAACACCAACGCGTCCGGTTGAATCTACCAACACATCAACCGTCATAGGATTTTGATTTCTGAACAAAAATACGCTCACCTTTTGTCCTTTATTTTTTTGTACTTCAGTAACAAACTGATCATAAAAAAGTGTTGAGGCACCATTGACTGAAACCACGCTATCACCTTCAAGTATGCCGGCTTTTTTTGCATTCATGGTTGAATCAACATATCCTATCACGGTATACACGCGCGGTGTAAAAGGTGACATACCATCTGATTTGAACAATTCCCATTCAATGTCTTCATGCAGTGCTATGGTTTCATCTGTTCCATCTGCGTGCATAACGTGAATATTATGTGCACCGCGCAGCATAATCATCACATTGACATCTAAAATATCTCGAGGGGTTTCACCATCAACATCTAACACTCGGTCACCATCTCTGAATCCATATTTCTCCATGGTTTCATGAACTGCAAAACCATTTTTGAAATCGTTCATCGTATAATAATCTTCACCCCACACAAAAAAAACCATGCAGTAAATAAGGATACCTACAATGAAATTTACCACTATACCACCAATCATAATGATAAGGCGTTGCCATGATTTTTTTGATCTGAATTCATCCGGCTGCGGATCTTTTTTCATTTGTTCCTTGTCCATGGATTCATCAATCATGCCTGCAATTTTCACATATCCACCCAGAGGTATCCAACCTATTCCCCATTCAGTATCTTTAATCTTCTTTTTAAATAAAGAGAATTTATAATCAAAGAAGAGGTAAAATTTTTCAACGCGTGTTTTAAACCAACGTGCTGGTAAATAATGTCCAAGTTCATGGAGCACAATTAGCAATGATAAACTAAGAATTAATTGTCCGCCTTTAATCAGAATTTCCATCCGGTAAAATTTTAATGTTCAAAGATACTGTTTAGTATTCAGATTGCGTGATCATTCATTTATCTTCTCAAAAAGCAACAGACATTTAATTTCAGCCTTGAGATTTTATACGGCTATGAATCCGTTCTCTTTAAAATAGTTTACAATGGCTGTTTTAATCAACTCCTCTTGCTCTTTCACCGTGATATGGGGTAATGGACTTATGAGTTTAAAATGAGGCCAGCCCTCATCATCATCATGCGAGTATTCATAATATCCGTACTGACTAAGCAGAGTACAAATAGCAACATGCAGCAAGTTCATTTTATCATCCTTCGTATATCCTCTATTGCCTCTACCTGATTCCTGAACACCAATAATCATGAGTATAGCATTGATATCCATATTACCGTCACCCGGAAACTGTTCTCTCAATTTCTTTTGAATTAATATTAATTCTAATTCTGTCTGATGATCCATTCCTGCACAAAGTTATGTTGATACTTTGAAAGTTGATACTTCTGATAACAGACAATAGAGAATTAAATTTGAAAGAATGAATTATTTAGACATTGTTTTAGTTCTTCCACTCATCTTTGGAGCTTGGCGAGGTTTCAAAAAAGGCTTGATTATAGAACTATTTACCTTGCTTGCATTGGTTGTTGGTATATATGCCGGCATTCACTTCTCTGATTTCATGAGCAGTATATTGAGAGAACACGCAGGTATTCAATCAGAATATCTGCCGGTTATTTCCTTCTCACTTATTTTTTTAGGTGTTGGTGCTATAGTCTATTTTGCAGGTAAGCTAATAGAAAAAGCAGTGAATGCTGTAGCCCTGACTCCTATGAACAAATTAGCCGGTTTGTTTTTTGGTTTGGTAAAGATGTTGTACCTCACCAGTACCTTACTTGTGATAATTGAATCCTATGATCAACGAAATGAAATGGTTCCTGAAAATTTGAAAGATGATTCACTACTCTATCATCCGGTAAAAAGTGTTTCTCTTACTACAATTCCTGCGCTAAAACACAGTGAGCTCTTCATCAAAACAGCTCAGCAACTAAATGAATGAGGTTTTAATAATCACTTCAGCTCCCAAACTTTTTGCAACCGGACACGCATGCGCCAACCGTTCAAGTTGCTCTAGTTCAACGGGTGAAAATCCATTATCTCCAAAATCAAACTCAATATGTACTTCTCCAATTCTGCGTGGATTTGAAGCCATTACTTTTTTAACCCTTGATTTAACGGGTTTCAGACTTTTTCCCTGTTTATCAAAATGAATGGCAATAATTGACAACATACATGCAGACAAGGCGGCAGCAACTAGGTCAGTTGGAGAAAACGCTGAAGCTTTGCCATTGTTGTCAAGCGGAGCGTCTGTTTTTATCTCAGTGCCTGAATAAAGATGAACTGCTCGGGTCATCAATTCTCCTGTATAGTCAACTGTAAAATTTGGATTTTCCATATATTGAACAATTTAAATTGATTCGTGTTTTGCTTTTGAGTAATTTTGTAATGATGTACAAAAGTGCACTATATTTTCTTTTTATAAGCTTAGGCATTTCTTGCTATAGTCAAGAACATGCGCCTGATGATACGCAAACCCTCATGCGCGCAGAAATAATTGCAGGTGTAAATTTCAATACACGTGGATGGGGAATCAGTGCTGATTACGGCTTTCAGAAAAACTATAAATACAAGCATTGTATTGGTTTTACCTTCACCAATATCCGACATGAAAAAGAACAGAAAATATACCCTGATGCTATTACCAGCACCAAGGGTTATTATTATGGAAAACTGAATTCTCTGGTTAGTTTCAGACCAACGTTTGGTGGCAAATTAATTTTATTCCGCTCCAAACGTGAGGCCGGTATTGAAATTTCACTGAAATGGGCAGCAGGACTTTCGCTTGGACTACTAAAACCGGTGTATTTAAAAATTGATAAAACATCCATGATTATAGATGAACGCTATGATCCCACCATTCATAACAGCAGTAATATTAGTTCCAGATCATCCTGGTTCCTTGGAATTTCAGAAGCAAAATTAATTCCCGGTATATATTCACGCATTGGTTTTGATTTTAATTTTTCACCTATCCGAGAAGTAATCAGCGGAGGAGAATTCGGTATTGCCATTGATTATTACCTGAGCAATCATCTGAAAATACTATACAATAATCCTGAACAGAATTATTTTACCGCACTGTATCTTCAGTTTAATTTTGGAAGACGACTATACTGATTTAACATGGAATCAAAAGAACAACATACCATATCAATACAAAAACCAAAATGGCTTCGTGTAAAATTGCCGGTAGGTGAAAAATATAAAAAAGTGCGTGCCTTGGTTGATGAGCATAAGCTTCACACCATTTGTCAAAGTGGCAATTGCCCTAATATGGGTGAATGCTGGGGAGATGGAACCGCAACATTTATGATTCTTGGCAACATCTGTACCCGATCATGTGGTTTTTGTGCGGTTGCAACAGGCAAACCTCTTGCGGCAGATCCTTTTGAACCGGCTCGTGTGGCTCAGTCAATAAAATTGATGCAAGTGAAACATGCAGTCATTACTTCAGTTGACCGTGATGATTTACCCGATGGAGGTTCTGAAATATGGGCTTCTACAGTTCGCGCTGTCCGCAAAAAATCTCCGGGCACTACCATGGAAACGCTTATTCCTGATTTTGCCGGCAAATGGGAAAACCTTCAACGCATCATTGACGCAGCGCCTGAAATTGTTTCACATAATCTTGAAACTGTTCGTCGTTTAACAAAACAGGTGCGCATTCAAGCAAAATATGACCGTTCGCTAGAAGTATTATTCAGACTGAAAAAAGGCGGAATGAAAACAAAATCAGGCATCATGCTTGGTATTGGTGAAACTGAAGAAGAAATTTTTGAAACCATTGACGACCTGTCAGGTGTAAAGACAGATATTTTAACCATGGGTCAATATCTCCAGCCTACACCCTCACATTTGCCCGTTGCACAATTTGTCACTCCTGAAAAATTTGACGAGTATAAAGCTTACGCACTCACAAAAGGCTTTCGGTATGTAGAAAGTGGACCATTGGTCAGATCTTCTTATCATGCTGAAAGACACATCTTTTAATTCTGATGTGTATAAAATTCACATTTGATGTTTACGAAAATTTGACAAAGGGGGGGCTGTCGTCGTAACTTTGTACTATATTAGTCGCTTGAAAAAGCGCTTCATGAAAACAAATGTTATGAATAAAAAATTAGTACTCGTGGGTTCTCTGGCTGTAACAGCAATAGTTGCAACAGTAATTTCCAACTACTCAACTCCAGATTCAGCCTATACTCCTCGTACGCAAAACCACTCTGAAAGTACACCGGGAATAGATGGTGCATTTGACTTGTATCATAAATTACGTGGAGACTATTCACGTGAAGATTGGTTAAGAGCCCGCAACGAAGCGGAAATGATGCCGGTTGATCGCACAGATTTTACATGGACTGACCATGGTCCGGACAACGTTGGTGGTCGTACAAGAGCAATTCTGGTTGATAAAAACGATATCAATCATATCTATGCCGGATCAGTTTCCGGCGGTTTATTTGAGTCTTTCAACCGCGCCAATGAATGGCAAATAATTGAAGGCTTTAATGAAAACCTTGGGGTATCATCTATGTGTCAAACTCCGGATGGAAATATATATATTGCTACAGGGCATCAGCAAGAACAAACCGGTGGTTCTCAAAACGCCTATGACACTGGTCACAATGGATATGGAATCTACGTAAAAGGTACTGACGGTACAATCAATTTAGTATCCGGTACTACCACTTCCGGTGAATTTGATTGGATCAATGAAGTTGTATGTGACACAGTTCATAATATTGTTTGGATTGCTTGTTCAGGCGGATTAAAAAAATACGACCCAAGTTCAGGAATTACTGACGTAAGTGGAGGGATCAGTTCTGGATCTTGCGCTGCCTTGTCAATTTCTAAAGACGGAATGGTCATTGTAGCCAACATGGCCGGAGGTAAAACAAATGTTTCAATAGATGGAGGCACAAGCTTCAGTGATCGCTCAGGAAATGGCGCCGGTGAAATTGAAGCCGGAGCTAGTCGAGTGGAGTATGCGATCTCACATGAAAAAGCATCAAACGGCAACTACTATGTATATGCTTCTTGCGCCAATACACACCTTGTTGGTATTTGGCGTTCAGAAAACAATGGCCTTGATTGGACAGAAATAGCACCTGCAGCAAATGGCGCACCTGGAAATTTTGCCCCATTCTCTCATAGTGAAACTTCTGGGCAAGGTACTTATGACAATATCATCTCAGTAAAAAAAGGTGACCCTGATAAAATTTTTGTTGGTGGAATTGATATTTATTCATGGAAACTTGGCGGAAACTGGACACAAATGACCCAGTGGTTCTACCCACCTCAGAGTTCTCAGTATGCGCATGCTGACCAACATGAAATGGTTTGGGATAACCAAGGTCGTTTATACATTGGAAATGATGGTGGTTTAGGATACTCGGATGATGGTGGTAACACCTTTGTACCTTGTAACCGTGGATATAATGTAACTCAATTTTATGCCATTGGCTTCTCAGCTCACAGTGATGTAATTGGCGGTGCTCAAGACAACGGAACGCAGGCAAATTATCATGATAATGCAACATACAAATCACATGATGAAGTAGGTGGTGGTGATGGTTTCTCAGCAGCAATTTCATTCATTAACAGAAATATCTTATTCACATCAGTCTACCACGGTTCTGTGAGTCGTTCTTCAGATCGTGGTGCGAACTCCAATGATTTTACCCCTCCGCAGTGGTCATGTGATCCGGGTGGATTAGAATCTGGATGCGGTCAATTCTTCACCAATTTTAGATTATGGGAAAACCCTATGGATTTGAACTCAACGGACTCAATTACATACATTCCACAAGAAGCTTATTTAGCCGGAGAAACGGTACTAGTGCCATCAAAAACATCTCAAAAATTCATTAACTATGTGACTCCAAGTGATATTGTTTTTGATGATACGCTTGACTTTAACTCATCGCTTACCACGTTTGACACTATTATTACAACGCCGGGGGCAACTGAATACAACTTGGCTATTGTTGACTATGTTTTGGTATATGATGCAGCAGCAGGTGCACCACCAATTAATGACGGGGACTCACTCTATATTGTTGATCTGGATACTACCGTTGAAGTAGATTCATGGGTGACAATCAATCACTACTTCGGCACAAACCCGTTACGCCCTGGAAAAGTCTATGACATGGAAAATGACGTACAGGTTTATAATGTTGCTTGGGATACGTTAAAAGTTCAAGATCACTACCAATCATGGTTTGCAATCGGATTGGGTGGTTCAGGTGAAGAAAGTGGTGTTTGGATGACCCGTAATTCATTGCGTCTTGCTTCTAATTCAGCGGAATGGTTTTTAGTGGCAGATGGCATTGGTGAAGTTTCCTCTATGGAATTCTCTCGTGATGGAAATCACTTGTTTATTGGAACATGGACAGGTCAGATTTATAGACTATCTGGCTTTGGAGATGTATACTCACCAACCACATTAGACACGTTGATTGATTGGGATGAAGGACATTATGCAACCACATTGACTAACATTGGTGCTTTGGGCGCTCCTATCACCAGCATAGCGGTTGAAGGGGATGTAGATCACGTGGTAGTCACTTTGGGTAATTTTTCTGGCTCAGGTAAAGTTCGTGAAACAACTAACGCTACAGGAGGCTCACCAACTTGGACAAGTATTATGGGTGATTTACCTTCAATGCCATACTATAGCTCAGTGATTGACCGTGACGATCCAAACACAATTGTAGTTGGTGGTGAGTTTGGAGTTTATTACACTGAGAATGGAGGCACAACTTGGGTAAATGCTCCGGGCAAATTTGGTAAAGTGCCTGTATTTGATATGGGACAAAACTGGAGAACTTATGACGAAGGTTCTATTAAACCTGGTCGTATTTTCATTGGAACTCATGGACGCGGTATCTGGAGTACAGATGCATATTTGACCTTACCGGGTGAGCAAGATAATCTTGACCCGGCTAAATACACGCCAAATATCAACTTATACCCTAACCCGGTAAATGATTCTGGAAATATTCAATTTAACCTTGAAACTAATGAGGATGTATATGTTCAGATTTTCAACTTAAATGGACAATTAGTTCAGGAAGTATCTCAACAAAACATGAACAAAGGTTCTAATATTATCACATTTGATGCTAGTGAATTACCACGCGGTACTTATGTTGTACGTTTGACAGCAGGCAGCTTGGTTGAAACCACTAAATTTATCAAACATTAATTTTAAACGACGGAAAAAAGAAAGGCCGCCGCAAGCGGTCTTTTTTATTTTCACCTGATTGATTCCTATTGATTAATTTTGGTGAAATTCTCCATCTAGTTTACAAAAGCAACGACGATAGAATCAGAAAAACACCTATGAAAATTTCTTATAACTGGCTTAAAGATTATCTTGACTTTACTCAGACACCCAATGAGATTGCGGAAATTTTAACTTCTACCGGACTTGAGGTAGAATCAGTAGAAAAAACAGAAACTTATCGCGGTGGGCTTGCCGGTGTTGTGGTTGGTCATGTTTTAACCAAAGAAAAACATCCGGCTGCTGATAGGTTGAGCCTTACTACGGTTGATATTGGAACCGGCAGCCCTTTACATATTGTTTGTGGCGCACCAAATGTTGACGCCGGACAAAAAGTTTTAGTTGCCACAGTTGGATGCACACTCTACCCCACTGAAGGTGAACCGCTGAAAATAAAAAAATCAAAAATAAGAGGTGAAGAATCTGAAGGCATGATATGCGCAGAAGATGAATTGGGCTTAGGTGAATCACATGATGGAATTTTAATTTTACCGACTGATACAAAAATTGGACTCACTGCTGCTGAATATTTTCATATCACAGAAGATTATTTGCTTGAAATAGGCTTAACCCCCAACCGCTCTGATGCCATGTCACATATTGGAGTTGCTAGAGACATCAAAGCATGGTTAAATGTTCATCAAAACAATAAAATAAAAATTAAATATCCGGCTGTAAAACAATTTTCAGTCATTTCACCAAAGGAGTTATGCATTGAAGTTCAAAACACCGTTGCGTGTCCACAATATTGCGGAGCAGTTATCAAAGGAATTTCAGTTTCAGAATCACCGGACTGGCTAAAAACAAAACTTAGATCAATTGGACTTAAACCAATAAATAATGTGGTGGACATCACCAACTTTGTTTTGCACGAAACCGGGAATCCACTTCATGCATTTGACCTTTCAAAAACCGGTGGTCATATCTGTGTAAGAGATGGAAAACCTGCTGAAAAAATATACACTCTTGATGGTATTGAGCGCAACAATCTTGAAGAAAATCTAATGATCTGCAATGCAAGTGAACCATTGTGTATTGCAGGTGTAATGGGTGGTTTACATTCAGGCATTACACAAAACACCAAAGATATTTTTTTAGAAGCCGCTTTCTTTAATCCATCCTCTGTAAGAAAATCTGCAAGGAGACATATTTTAAATTCTGACTCTTCATTCCGTTTTGAAAGAGGCGTTGATCAGGAGCAAGTTATTTATGCACGCAATCGCGCAATAGGTCTCATTCTTGAAATTGCAGGAGGAGAGTTGAAAGAAGTTCATGAAGTCATTTCAAATCCTCATGAACGCAAATCTATCTTGCTTGATTTCGATTACTGCCGAAAAATTTGCGGCGTGAACTATTCATCTGAAAATATCATTACTATTCTTACCGAACTTGAATATATCATACTAGAGAAAAAAGATAATTCAGCGCTGGTGCAAATTCCTGCCTATCGTTTTGATGTGACAAGACCAGCAGATTTATGTGAAGAAATTTTGAGAATTCATGGATTCAATAATGTTCCATTACCTGAAAAACTCAACACGTCAATCACACTATCTAATAAGCCTGATCATGATAAATTAGTGAATATGATTGCTGATCTATTAAGTGACTCAGGATATTTTGAAATCATGAATAATTCACTTGAATCATCATCATTCTATAATCAGACAATAAAAGAGGTGAATGATTATTTGGTCAGAATTCAAAACCCATTGAGTAATGAACTTGATGTGATGCGTTATTCCATGATTCCGGGTGGATTAAGAAATATTGAGTACAATCAAAACAGACAACACGCCGATTTACGTTTTTATGAATTTGGAAAAACATACGCAAAAAATCAGAACAATTACGTAGAAAAACAGACATTGTCAATTTATCTATCAGGCCGCCGACGAGAAGAAAATTGGCTTCATACTGATAGTGTTTCAACCGCTTGCAGTTTCTATTCAGCCAAGTCAATTGCAGAAAAAATTATTATGCGATTAGGCATTTCAACTATTCAAACGCATGCTGTGGAAAACAACTTATTACAAGACGGTTTATTACTTGCTTCTGGTGATAAAAACCTCTGTCAGATTGGATGGATTAAGACTTCAGTCAAAAATTTGTACGGCATAAGAAATGACGTTTTCTATGTTGAGTTTGCCTGGGATGAAGTATTAAAATTAATCTCCAAAACAAAAATTGAATTTAAATCTTTGCCAAAAACTCAATTTGTGCGCCGAGACTTTTCTCTTTTATTAGATAAAGTGGTACGTTACGAAGACATCAGAAATCTTGCCATAGGATCAGAAAAAAAATTATTGAAAGAAGTGAATTTGTTTGATGTATACGAAGGAAAAAATTTACCTGACGGCAAAAAATCTTACGCAGTGAGTTTCATATTCCAAGACAACGAGAAAACACTTCAGGATGCTCAGGTGGATTTGATGATGCAGAATATTCGCACCAAACTTGAAATCGAATTGAAAGCTGAGCTGAGATAATCAGACGGAACGTATCTTTTTAAATTGCTCAACAATATCATCAGCAACAACCGGCCAGATAAATTGTTGTGGCACAATTTCTGCGGATTTTATTTTCATCTTTTTCAAATCTTCATCGGGCATTTGAATAATTTTTTGAATTGCATCGGCTATCAATTCCGGTTGCGGTTGATTCAGCAGTATTCCGTTCTCTTTAACCATTCTACTCACCGCACCAACATCCGTTGCAATGACAACTAATGAACGAGCCATGGCTTCAAGTATTACCGTTGGCATACCCTCAGAATGGCTTGGTACCACAATACAATCACACATATCAAGTATCTCCTGAATTCTAGTCACATCTCTGATTTCACCATGAAAAAACATCTTAATTTTTGAGTGATCCATCTCAACTTCTGCAGGACCAATAAAATGAAATTGGAAAACCATATTCTTTGATTTCAGAATTTCAATTGCAGCCAAAAGTTCTGCTAAGCCCTTACGTCGTTCATTGCGACCGATGAAAACAAATGATCGTACTTGAGCCAATTGATTTGTTTGATGTATCCAATTTTCTTCAACAGCATTTGATTGAATTAGAATTTTTGCTTTGTCTATATTTTCTCTATCAAGAACTTCATTTAATCTTGCACCAAAAGAATAAATATAATCTGCATGATTCAATAAATAGTTTGCAATTTGTTTGAGAAAAATATTTCCCAATCTGGCTTTGAAATCCGGTGGACGCTGGAACATTTCAAAGCCATGCAAATTAACTAGTACCGGAACACGCAATTTATTTTCTTTTCGCTGCTTGACAAAATGATATCCTGTAAAACCCTGCGCATAAACGAGATCAAAATCATTCACAACATGTGCCAATTTTTTAAAACATTGTTGAGAATACAATTTGTTTTCTCTGACATAGTGACCGGGAAACTTATTCAAAACAGGAAACTCAACCTGTACGAACTTGATTTGAGTACCAACAAATATTTCTTGCAATTTAGATTCAGAATAATCTTTTCCGCCGGTGTGAACTACAGTCAACTCACATCCTCGCTCAGCTAATAACTTAATAAGAATGGCGCTATGCTTTTGCATTCCGCCGAGCACAAAGGGAAATATTCCATCCGTAAGAAAAAGTACTTTCACCTCACGAATTTATCAAAAATAAAATTGAGGAGAGTTTGATTTATTTTTGTCTGAACCTTTTGATGGTAGAACCGTCACTATAAACATAGACCTGAATTCCATCATAATTTTCATCAACCTCTTCACCTAAGAGATTAATAATTTTAACCAATTCAGGCGCATTTGAATCAGACTCTACTGCAACAATACCAAGATTTGTTGTCACCCCGTCATGATCAGTTTGCCAAAGTTGATAATAAACTACTTGATCAGACACAAAAAAATCTCTGAATTGATAGTCAATAGTTTCAGAAGAATTACCGGCACCATCAATGTTGCCTACCGCATACCACGTTTCGCCATCGGTACTTCTTTCAAGAGTATAAAAATCATTATTTGATTCAGATTTTGTCTGCCACTTAATCACATTTACCTGACCCTCATTTTGCGCTTCAAGCGAAACCAATACAACGGGCAGCGGCACGCAGGAGATACCGGCAGAGCCACCGAAGATAAAGTTAAATGACGATAACGAAGAAGTAAAATTATCAATTACAAGCAAGTAAACATCCCCGGCAGCAACCGTTAGATCATCAACATATCGGTTTCCTCCAGAACCTTCAGTTGTAGAAGGTGATTCAGCGCCATTTAGTGCGGT
Source organism: Crocinitomicaceae bacterium (assembly GCA_016708105.1). Taxonomy (NCBI): domain Bacteria; kingdom Pseudomonadati; phylum Bacteroidota; class Flavobacteriia; order Flavobacteriales; family Crocinitomicaceae; species Crocinitomicaceae bacterium. The sequence continues at coordinate 855,777 of JADJGJ010000002.1, read as the reverse complement.
ATTCAAACCCGTGTTTCCACCACCAGCGGCATAAGAACATCTGATCGGAGCAGCGGTTGGAGGACACGCAGATGATGGCCCCCACAAGGCAAAGTCATAATCGTCTGTTCCATTACTTGGGGAGATTGTGAACTGGAGAGTTCCAGCCGTACCAATAGAGATCAAATACCAGGATGATTGATGCTCATTACTGTTCAAACATCCCCGATTAGTTACGTCCAATTCCTGAGTACCAAAACCTGCACTATTTCCGGGAAATCCTGTACTTGCACAAACCTGAATGCCAATATCACAATTATTAGCCGGAGCTACCGGATCATGAACGCAGATTGACCCGTTCATACTTGATGTATTATTTGATTGATTTCGGTGAACTTGAATATAGTAAACTGTACCTATAGTCGTAGCAAATGATACAGACGCTGCCGTACCTGCAGCTGCATGACTACACGCAAGTTCAGTTCCACCTCCGCAAGCACTCCAAACAGAAAGGGTATGAGTTCTACTTCCGGTTAAATCAATATCAGTAGTAGTATTTGTAGCTGTGAACTGATACCAACCGTCATCCATATTAGTTCCTAAGTTACAAGAAGCATTTACTAAACCACCATTAGCATAAGTTCCGGGTAAGGTGTAAGTTGTTGGTGTACAATTTGCATTCACCGTCAATACCGGAATACCTGTACAACCATCAGAAGGATTGGTTTGAGAAAACCCGTCATGATAACCGAGTATAACCACACCCACTAATATTAATTTAGTAAGATAATGGCGTATCACGTATGGAATTTTGCAACTAGTCATTCAATTACAAGGACAGAGAATTCAGTAAGGTAATATCCATATTCTATGAGGTAGGAACTCAAATCCTCCTCAGTGTATTCGTATCCTGAGATAAAATCAAATTTTTGTGTATCTACAATAAAAGTTGGATAGGTTTTAAACAACTCTCTGAGTGGATCTGTAATTTCCTTGGCAGTAGCAAGATCGACCACTCCATCTATTTTAAAGGAGTAGCTGTAATCCTGACCAAAAGAATTACTCATTGAGAGTACAAAAATGATGCTTACTAACAACTTTCCCATAACTTGATTTATAACCTATACGCAATATTCGCCAAAAAGGTTGACTTTAAACGATTTTTTTCAACCTATTTTCCCAACGTTGGCTTAAAGCAAACTGCCGAAAACCTTTTTCAACAGGTCAGTTACTTGCGCAACAGGATCTTTTCTGATTTTCTTTTCTTCTTGTTTAACCAACACGAAAAGACCGGTAATACCGCGATCTGTCACATATTTATCAAGGTCTGGATTGATTTCAGATTTGCCTGAAATTTTTGCCCATTGGTTGTATTTTGTCGCCACCGGATTCCAGTATTTAGTTAACTCTACTGTTTCAATGGCCTCTTTAACTACTGGCAAAAAAGCCTCTGTCAATGGCGCTGTAGTAGTTTTAATGAGATACATGGTAGCTGCAGAATCAGAACCATGCAGAATTTCAAAACCGTCACCAATACTCATGTTGGTAATGGCATCAACAAAAATTGGTGTTGCTTTTTGAGAGGCCAACTCTGCCGCACGGTTCAGGGTAAGAATAATCTCATCCACTTTTCCTTGCAATCCCCACTCAATGGCTTTGTCTTTAATATTATTTGCTTCAGGAGGAAAAGGAATCTTAATCAAATCATTTTTAAAAAAACCATCTGTCATGGAAGCCATTTCAGCACCTTTTTTAATTCCAATGGTCAAAGCTTCTTTCAATCCCTGAATAACTTCTTCATTTGTCAGAGCAGGAGCTGTGGTTGTACCTGTTCCCGTACCGGTGCCGGTTGTGATTACATCGTTTGCAATTTCTTCAAGCACGCAACTTGATAACATCATTCCAAATCCGAGATAAATCAATAATTTCGTTTTCATTTACGTTCAGTTTTATTTGTCAAACATAGTCATTTATAGTTATCCTTACAAACAGAGTACCAAGAAATATGCAAACACAAATTCATGCCGGAATAATCACCATTGGAGATGAGATATTAGTGGGGCAAACCATTGATACCAATTCTGCCTGGTTAGCGACTAAACTCAATGAAATAGGAATCTCCGTGCGAGAAATTCTAAGTATTTCAGATAAGGCTGACAGAATTACAGAAGCACTTGATAGAATGCTAACAAATTGCAGTCTGGTTATATTCACCGGTGGATTAGGGCCAACCAAAGATGACATAACAAAACATGTACTCACTCATTATTTTGATGACACGTTGATTTTGAATGCCACTATCCTCAAGAGAGTAGAAGAAATGTTCAGACACCTGAATCGTCCTATGCTGGATGTCAATAAACAACAGGCAATGCTGCCTTCTAAGGCGATTATAATTGAAAATGATTTGGGAACAGCTTCAGGAATGTGGTTTACCAAAGATGGAGCAGATGTCATTTCATTGCCCGGAGTACCGTTTGAAATGAAAGGACTCATGGAAAAAATAATTCCTGAATTTCAGAAAAAATACAAACTTGCTACCTTCTATCATCGCACTATTTTATTTCAAGGTATAGGCGAATCACAACTTGCACATGAAATAAACGACATAGAAGAAGCATGTGCAAAGAGTGAAATAGCGATTGCATATTTGCCATCACCCGGCATTGTTAAATTGAGATTAACCGGTACTAAAGAACAATCAGGCATCATGGAGCAACACTTTTCATTGATGCAAAAGCGCTTTGAAGGACAGGTATTTGGCTTTGATGATGACACCCTTGAGAAAGTAATTGGAAAACATCTTAGTTCATCAAATCAAACCCTTTCAACGGTAGAAAGTTGTACCGGCGGCACATTAGCTTCACGCATAGTCAGCGTTCCGGGTTCATCATCCTATTATCTTGGATCCATTATAGCGTATGATAATGCCGTAAAATCAAGCTTAGCTGATGTGCAGCCTGAGATAATTTCAACACATGGAGCAGTTAGTCAACAAGTAGCTGAACAAATGGCATTGGGCGGGGCAAAACGACTAAATTCACACTATTGTATTGCAACAACAGGTATAGCAGGCCCTGATGGGGGAACTGCGGAAAAGCCGGTAGGTACAGTATGGATTGCCATTGCAAGTCCTGAAAAAGTTTACTCAAAACAATTTCTGTTTAAGCATAATCGGGAAAGGAATATTGAGCTTACGGTGGTGTATGCATTGAATTTTCTAAGAAGAATAATCTGTAAAACAAATGATTAACTCACTTAAGCCGGGTTTGAAATGGTGTTTTTCAGCTTTTTTTTGTTGATTATTTGTAAATCCATAAAAAAGTTAGTTACTTTGCACTCCCAATTTTCAGGAAGAGATGATTTGTCAAATCTGAAAAACGGAAAATAAAACACAACATCATGTCAAGAGTTTGTCAAATTACCGGGAAAAAAGCGATTACAGGAAACAGCGTTTCCCATTCAAATCGTAAAACCAAACGCAGATTCAACCCAAATCTGGTTACTAAGCGCTTTTTTGTGCCTGAAGAAAATCAGTATATAGTGATTAAAGTGAGTACGTCTGCTTTGAGAACAATCAATAAAAAAGGCATTGGAGCTTGCTTGAAAGAGGCAAGAGAAAAAGGATTCATTTAACCCGATAAAATTATCAGAAAATGGCAAAGTCAAAAGGAAACAGAATTCAGGTGATATTAGAATGTACTGAGCACAAAACATCAGGACAGCCGGGTACTTCACGTTATGTGACTACAAAAAACCGTAAAAACACACCTGACCGAATTGAGTTGAAAAAATTCAACCCGATTCTTAAAAAATACACTATTCACAAAGAAATTAAATAAGCAGAGCCATGGCTAAGAAAGTAGTTGCTTCATTGCAAACCGGAGGAGGAAAAGAACACACTAAATGTGTGAAAATGATTAAAAATCCAAAAACCGGTGCGTACAGTTTCAAAGAAGAAGTTGTACACAACGATAAAGTTCAGGATTGGTTTGCCAAAAGCTAAATCTATTTTGAATACATTTAATCACAGCTTCTTCCATGACCGGGAGGAGCTTTTTTAATTTTATATGGGTATTTTCAATCTTTTCTCAAAAGAAAAAAAGCAAAGTCTTGACAAAGGTTTGGAAAAAACCAAACACTCCTTTCTTTCTAAATTAACCCGTGCCGTTGTTGGTAAATCAAGCATTGATGATCAGGTACTGGATGAACTAGAAGAAATTTTAATCACTTCAGATGTTGGTGTTGATACCACATTGAAAATTATTCGCAGAATAGAAGACCGTGTTGCTAAAGATAAATATCTAACCACAGCAGAGCTTAATAAAATTCTAAAAGAAGAAATTGCCTCATTATTATCTGAAAATAATTCCGGTGACACGGCTGAGTTTACTCTACCCTCAAACATTGAGAAACCTTATGTGATTATGGTAGTTGGGGTGAATGGAGTTGGTAAGACAACTACTATCGGGAAATTAGCAAACCAATTTAAAAAACAAGGTAAAAAAGTAGTACTTGGTGCAGCAGATACATTCAGAGCTGCAGCAGTTGATCAGTTAATTATTTGGTCACAGCGTGTTGGTGTGCCTATTGTTCAGCAAGGCATGGGGGCTGATCCGGCATCGGTTGCGTTTGATGCCATACAATCTGGCAAAGCACAGCAAGCTGATGTTGTTATTGTTGATACAGCAGGAAGGTTGCACAACAAAATCAACCTGATGAATGAACTTTCAAAAATAAAAAAGGTGATGTCAAAAGTTATTCCTGATGCACCACATGAAATACTGCTCGTATTAGATGGATCAACCGGGCAAAACGCTTTTGAGCAAGCAAAACAATTTGCACAGGCCACTGAAATTAACGCACTTGCTGTTACCAAATTAGACGGAACAGCTAAGGGAGGCGTTGTGATTGGTATTTCAGATCAAATGAAAATTCCGGTGAAATACATTGGTGTAGGTGAAGGAATAGACGATTTGCAAGTTTTTAATAAGAATGAATTTGTTGATTCGCTCTTTAATTAAATTTGCCATTGTAATTTCATTTTACCCAATATGAAAAAATTAATTGTAATCATTGCGTTGACTTCAGCAGTTCAGTTTGTCAACGCTCAAGACAAAGAATGTAACTGCAGAGAATTTTATACCGGCAGTTTTTATTTACTTGAACCTGGATCCAGCGATACTTGTTTCATTTTTCGCACCGCAAAATATCAGAACGAAGTAATTCCTTCACAAGATATTGATGCAAAATTTGACATCACCTGGACCGGTGAATGCACTTATATTCTCTCTGATCCAAATGATGGCCTAAGAAAATCTCCGCTTGATGTGTTTGCAAAAATTATTGAAACCGGAGAAAACTATTACATTGTTAAAGCGCATGCACGCAAAGGCAAAACATTATACTTCACCATATACCGCTATCAGCCTTGAAAACTAAAACGCTGAAAAAAAACAAAGTCAATGTAGTTACACTTGGGTGTTCTAAAAATTTATTTGACTCTGAAGTCATGATGGCTCAACTGAAAGCCAATAAATTTACCGTTGAGCATGAATCAAAACAAGACGATGCAGAAATTGTCATCATCAATACCTGTGGATTTATTGAAAGTGCAAAACAAGAATCTATTGACACCATTTTACGATTTGCTGAAGCTAAAACTCAAGGTCTGGTTTCCAAACTATATGTCACCGGTTGTTTGAGTGAGCGCTACAAAGATGATCTTGAAAAAGAAATACCTGATGTTGATGCATACTTTGGTACAAGAGATTTACCACGCTTATTAAAAACACTTAAAGCCGATTATAAAAAAGAATTAATTGGTGAAAGATTATTAGCTACACCTTCTCACTACGCTTATTTTAAAATAGCAGAAGGATGTGACCGACCTTGTGCGTTTTGTGCAATACCGCTCATGCGAGGTCATCACGTTTCAACACCCATGAATCAATTGCTGGACAATGCAAAATCATTGGCTGACCAAGGTGTAAAGGAATTATTGCTCATTGCGCAAGATCTCACTTATTACGGTTTGGATATCTACAAAAAAAGAAACTTATCAGAACTTGTAGAAAAACTTGCTCAAATTAATGGCATAGAGTGGATACGATTACATTACGCATTTCCATCAGGTTTTCCAATGGATGTGCTTGATGTGATGAATGATCACGCAAATATCTGCAAGTATCTTGATATGCCTCTGCAACATGGTTCAACAAAAATGCTCACCGCAATGAAACGCGGAATAACCAGAGAAAAGACAGAAGAACTGGTAGCTAAAATTCGCGATAAAGTACCTGGCATTGCATTGAGAACTACACTTATATCAGGATTTCCGGGTGAAACAGAAAAAGATTTTCAAGAGATGTATGACTGGGTTGAACGCAGTCGGTTTGACAGGCTAGGAATTTTCACTTATTCTCATGAAGAAAACACTTCAGCATTTGCTTTAAAAGATAATGTGCCGCAAAAAACAAAACAGCAACGGGCTGATAAAATCATGGAATTGCAAAGCGGAATTTCTTTTGAACTAAATCAACTTAAAATAGGAAAACAATTCAAGGTATTGTTTGATCGTCAGGAAGGAAAATATCTTTTTGGACGTACTGAGTTTGATTCACCTGAAGTTGACAATGAAGTAATTGTTGAATCAAAAGACAAATCTTTAATTGGTCAATTTAGAAAGGTTGAAATAATTTCTGCAGATCATTATGATTTGACAGGAAAAATCATTGCCTAAAAAGTAAATTTACTTGGCGCAAAGCGTTCAGGGCAGATAGGATTTTTTTTATCTGAACTTTTATTTTTCCGGCTCCTTCTCTTCATCAGTTATATCTTCATAATCAGAAAATTTATCTTGATTAGTTTGATCAGCGTGAAAATCGCGTCTCTCATAGGTGAATTTTGTATTCACGCCGGGCTGCATAATAGATTGGCCATTGAGCAAGCGACCGATGACGTTTGCGGCGCGCAAAATAATGGTAACCAAAAAGAAAAACGCAATGATGGCAAACACCCAACCAATAATGGGTGTGTCATAAATGTTCTGAATAGAATCAGTAAACCAATTCACTAATTTATTATCAACCATTTGCGGATAGATGACACAAAAAATAAAATACACAACAGATCCCAATAATAAAAACCGTTCTACTTTTGGGTCAATGGTTGAAGCAAACTGTTTGAAAAGGGGATGTTGTCCCATTTGATGAAGCACCGCCCGATTTTGAAGTTTACCAAGTAAGTACAATGCCAAAACAATTGCACCGGTGATCAAATTTGCTAAACCGGTATTTGTATCCAAATCACTCCCTTGAAATTTGTTGATGTAATTAGCAATAACCGATACGAGTAAAAAATATTTTACAATGCGCAACACATAATCAAGTGACATATTAGAAGGTTGTGCAGGATTTTTAAAAAGCCTCACTACCAACATAATTAATGCCCAGATAAACCCGAAAATGGAAAAGTTAATTCCAAGTACAAAAATAAAATTCAATACTTCCATGGTGCAAAAGTATCAAAACCCGTGCGAGAAAAAAAACCTGACAAAAAATCAGCATTTATAATTTTGTTTTCACATGTTCCCAGGCTTTGACTTGCCACTCTACCTGAGCTGTTGCCAAATGATTGCCTTTGGTGTCATGCAATTCAACAACAGCGGTAATAGTTTTGGAACTTTCACTCACAAGTGGTTCAAGAATGTGATCATGTATCCATTTCTCATCAGCACGGAAACTTGCTAATGCATCCATTTTAGCCTGAAAGAAATAATCTACATGCAATGATTTCATGATGATTCTATATTTGTTGTGATCAAGACTGCGCAGTAAATGAAAGCCACTTGCAAATTCAGCAGCCGTGGCTAAACCGCAGGCATGAATACCTTTGATATGGTTAAAGTTTTTTTTTCGGTGCGGAATTCTAACTGAGACAAAATCATCACCAATTGATGCAATTTTTATGCGATGAGGTTTATTAAAGGGTACCATTAATGCCAGCAACCAGTTCAATTTGAACAATGCAAATTTTGATGTCGCTGCCTTTTTTATCAGATTCTGGAATTTCACAGTGCTTATATCAATTGGATAAACAGGTCAAAGTTGGCAAATATCTCTCATAAAACAATGTATATTTGCATGTACCGTACAGATTAAAACCAGATGAAAATGAAAAAACTGATAATCACGTTCACGTTTAGTATAATTTTTGCCGGTCAGGCACTTTCAGTTGAGGGCATGTGGATACCTTCTCTCATAGACATGTTTTATTCTGACATGCAAACCTATGGGTTGAAGTTGAGCAAAGAACAAATTTATTCTACCAATAATTCCAGTTTGAAAGATGCCGTGATTCAATTTAACGGAGGCTGTACGGCAGAAATTGTATCAGATCAGGGATTGATTTTAACTAACCACCACTGCGGATACGATGCTATTCAAAAACATTCCAGCATTGAAAATGATTATTTGGCCAATGGTTTCTGGTCAAAAAATTTCTCAGAAGAGTTGCCATGCCCTTGGCTTAACATCACCATTGTAAAGGAAATAAGAGATGTAACAGAAGCAGTATTAAGCGGAGTAGATAAAACAGCAAACGCTGAAGAAATTCAGGAAAAAATAAAGAAAAATATTGCCTTGATTGAAGCAGAAGAAAAAAAGAAAAGCGGATATGCTGCAAAAATAAAACCGTTCAGTCAGGGGAATGAATATTTTATGTTGATTACGCAAAACTATGAAGACATTAGACTGGTTGGCACACCACCTAATGCCATTGGTAAATTTGGTGGAGATACTGATAATTGGGTTTGGCCAAGACATACAGGAGATTTTTCAGTTTTCAGAATTTATGCAGATAACAATAATCAACCTGCTGAATACAGTGCAGATAATGTTCCATACAAACCGGCCTATTCTCTTCCTATTTCATTAAAACCAAAACAAATTGGAGACTTCACTATGGTGTATGGCTTTCCGGGATATACCGATCAACATTACACCGCGAGCAAATTAAAATTCTACATTGAAACTGAAGCACCGGCCAGAATTAATATGCGACAACACACATTAGATTTAATGAAACCTGCAATGAATGCAAATGACACCATCCGAATTCAATATTCTGCCAAACAAGCAAGCATTGCCAACGCATGGAAAAAATGGATTGGACAATTAGGTGGACTCAATGAACTAGATGCCATTGGAAAAAAAATAACTTTTGAAGAAGAGTATCGAGCACGCGCAGCTGAACGAACTGAATGGAAGGAAAAATATGGAAAAATAATAGATGAACTTGATCAACTGCAAGCTGAATATGGACGTTATGAATTTGCCCGCAACATGTACATTGAATATTTCTACTACGGACCGGAAATTATCAGTTTTGCTTTTGATTTTTATGAACTTGCTTTCAGGTATGATGAACTAGAATCAGAAGGCAAATTAGAAGAAACAATTACAGGCTTAAAAAATAATGTGAAGAGTTTTTATAAAGACTATAACGCTCAACTTGACCAGAGTATTTTTCATGAACTTACACCACTTTACGCCGGTTACGTTAGTACTGATTTACTGCCTGAAGGATTCATTGAAACATGGGAAAAAACAGAGGTTGCCATATACACAAAATCTATTTTTTCAGATCGTGAAAAATTAGAACTTATGTTGGACAAATTCAGCGCTAAATCTGCCAAAAAATTACAGAAAGATCCAACCATACTTTTTGCTATACAAATTTACTCGGCATATTATGACAACGTAGTTGACAAGTACAAATGGTTTATGGTTAAAGAAGATGAACTCATGCAGCGCTATGTTGAAGGCATGATAGTCATGTTCCCGGATAAAAAAATGTGGTCTGATGCAAATTCAACCATGCGAATCGCTTACGGAAAAATAGATGGTTCACAACCTTATGACGGAATGCAATATCTGCACTACACAACTATTGATGGAATCATGCAGAAATATGATCCAAAAAATCCGGATTTTGAATTGACTGACCGTTTCATTGAACTCTACAACAAAAAAGATTTTGGTGAGTATGCGCAAGATGGAGAACTTTGGGTATGTTTCACTGCATCAAATCACACAACCGGAGGTAACTCAGGTAGCCCGGTGATTGATGGAGAAGGCAATCTTATTGGAATAAACTTTGATCGCAGTTGGGAAAGCACCATGAGTGATTTTATGTTTGATGAATCTCGTTGCAGAAATATTGTGGTTGATATTCGTTATGTTTTGTGGGTGATTGACAAGTATGGAGACGCCCATCACCTGATTGAAGAAATGAATATTGTGCGATAAAAAATGTGCACCCTGAAACAATATGGCATTCTTTTGATCATGCTTGCCGTATTGTCTTCATGCAAAGAAAAACCTGCACCGGCGCCTGAACCATTTGCCGATTTTCTGGTTTCAAACAGCGGGTGCATTTCTCCATGCTGGGTATATTTTTATGACAATTCACTCAACGCCGTTTCGTGGGAATGGGATTTTGGAAACGCGTTCAATTCACACACTCAAAATGATTCCATGCTATACACCACATTCGGATTTTACGATGTAAAACTCATCATTAAAAATGCTGATGGCATTGCAGATTCTATTATGAAAGAAGTGATGGTTTACTGATTAAGTTCATCTAGTAATTTCTTTGATTCAGTAAAAACACAAAATGCATATCTGTCAATTGACAAGGCCTTATACAAGCCATTTTTTATATGATATGACTGCAGTTCAGTTGTTGGGTTGATCATAATTTCACTACCGTCAACTTTCAGTGTGATTGGCATTTTAAAATCTGCATTAGTCATTTCTGAATTCCAGCGATAGAGAAATTTTGCATTATATCCATCGGCATAATAATACCAAAACAATTCAGGTGGTTCAGGCCGATATAAAAACTGATTAAACAACCAAGTATAATCTGCTTTAGTTTCAGAATTTACCAGATCAATAAAATCTTGCGTAGCAACACAGCTATCTCGGTATTCAGTTCCAAACCGATAAATAATTCTGAAAAACACTCCATCATCATCAATGACATTTCTCAAGGTATGCAGTGTGACAGCGCCCTTTGAGTAAATATCTCCGTCGCGGTAATTTGTATAAGCAACATCATGCGGCCCTACAACCGGTCGTTTATTTTTACAGAAACTTCGGTCTACTGAAAGCAGCACATCATAGTCATAGGGTTCGCCTTTTTTTTCCATATACAAGGCTTCAGCATACGTTGCAAAACCTTCATGAATCCATAGGTCAGCCATATCACAAACAGTAACTGCATTACCCCACCATTCATGCGCTGTTTCATGAACAAGAATATAATCGTAGTTAATCCATTTTCCGTTTTTATAACCGCTGCCGTACGCAATGGCGGTTTGGTGCTCCATTCCCGCATACGGACTCTCAACTAATTTGTATCCATCTTTCCACCAAGGATATTCACCAAACAATTCTTCAAACACTTCAATGACATCTATTGTTTGTTCAAAATGAATTTGGGCTTTTTCAAAATTTTCAGGCAACACATAAAAATCAAGCGGGTGTGTACCTGAATTATTTCTATAATCAAGACTAAAATGTCTGAACGGTCCAAGGTAAAATGTGACATTATACTGATTGATTGGGTATGATGTTTTCCAGGTGTAGATCATTCTTCCGTCTTCTCCTTCACGTTCTTCAACTAATTTTCCATTGCTTACACAAAATAAATTTTGTGGTACATTAAATGTTGTCATCACACTATCAGGCTTGTCTGAAATATGATCTTTGAGCGGCCACCAAATACTTGCGCCATCATCTTCACATGCTACACCGACGAAATCAATACCGTTCTTTTTTTTCCACACTAATCCACCTCTCCAGGGTGGTTTTTCAGCAATTTTGGGTTTGCCTTCATAACTTGTTACGATGGTAATTTTTTCTCCGGCTTGCAATTCTCTGCCAAACGAAACGATGACCGCTTTGCCCTGACGTTCATAATTCAGAGAAAGTTCATTTTCTTTTATGGAAATGATATTAAGTTTCTCTGAAAGCTCTAACTGAATTTTCGGTGTTGTATTGAGGACATCAAAGACCATAGTGACATCACCGGCAATACTTTTTTTATTTGGGAAGATTGAAAGATTCAAGTGATAAAACCTCACATCATAACATGATCTCATGGGGTTAAGATAACCACGAGTTGAATCAAGCAAGTGTTTATTGTATTTGACCGGTTTGTTGTAATTATGTGTGCTGGGATTCCGCGGATAAGTACACTTCCACAAAACCAGTAACAGAATAATAGCGGTAAAAGACCTAAGTAAATTTTTTAGTGCCATACGAAGTACTATTATTTTACCAGAAAATAAATTATACCAAATCCAAGCGACAGACTAATCAGAACATTCAGCAAAGCAATTCCAATCAACCCATCCTGCATAAGTTTGACCGTTTCAAAACTAAATGCTGAAAAAGTAGAAAACCCTCCGCAAAGACCAATGATCAGGAAGTGGCGTAAAAACTCACTACTTTGCATTTTGTCTTTAAATAGAAACAAAGTAAGGCCAAGAATTAGACAAGCAAGTGCGTTTGATACAAGCGTTCCAATTGGAAATTTGACGGAAAATAAAGTTGAAAAAAGTTTTCCGGTACCAAAACGGAGAATGCTTCCCAGTCCTCCACCAAGAAAAACCCAAAGTATCATTTGAAAATTCATAGAGTAAAAATAAACATGTTTTATTAATAATGTTTCTTTCACAATAATGTAACCCGTATTCAAGGATGCCGGAATGATGCTTAATCCCTGATAATGGCATGATTATTTCAGAAACAATGAGGGATATGTAGATAGGTTATTAACATATGTTGAAAATTATCAGCCGGTAAACCATAAGCAAACAACTGAAATTCCACTATTTTCATGCTCCCGAAAAAAAGCATACCGGTTTGTAAGCATTAAACCCGATACCTGCAAATTACCAATCGGCCTTGTTCAGCAGGAAAAAATGTAAAACCCGTATGGTGTAAAAACAAAATGTGAAGCACCATACAGAAAACTTAAACAGACATGAAAAAATTATTACTAACCCTAAGTATGGCAATTTGTGGTGTGATATCCTTTGGTCAGGAAGATTTGACACCCGAAGAAATCAAGTATCGTGATTCTATTTCAGCACTAAATCAATCAAACGCCGCTCTGGTACAATCACAAAATGCCTATAATGCCGGTATTGAGCTTTACAAGCAGGGAGACTATGTTGGTGCAATTAAAAAATTCTCAGAATCAATTACTGCAGATCCAAATTTTACAACAGCTTATTACAACAAGGCGCTTTCAGAAATTAAAGCAGAGAAATACGAAGACGCCATTAAAACATGTGATCAGGTAATTAGCATGAAACCCAATTATGCCAAGGCATATTTTCAGCGTGGACGAGCCTATCAAGGGCTGAATAATTATTTGATGGCAGAAAAAGACTATCAAAAATCAATTGAGCTGGACCCAAAAAATCCGAAAGCGTATTACAACTTTGGTACCTTGAAATTTTTACAACAAGATTATACCGCAGCAATCACTCAGTTCACCAAAGTAATTGAACTTGATCCGAATGATGCTTATGCTTATAATGATCGCGGCTCATGTTACCGTATGTTGGAGAAATATCCTGAAGCAGTAAAAGATTATGAAGAAGCAGCGCGCAGAAATCCAAATCTTGCCTTCGTTTTGAATAATATTGGAACTACCAAACATAAGATGAAATTGTATGATGAGGCAATGAAAGCATACAACAGAGCTTTGAGTGTTGACCCAAAATTTCATCTTGCATATTTGAACAGAGGTGTAACCAATATGGCTATGGGACGGGTGGATGATGCCATAAATGATTTTACCAAATGCATTGAATTGAAACCGGATTTTGCGCCTGCATATAGCAACAGAAGTGGAGCATACTTTACAAAAAAAGAATATGAAAAGGCAAAAGCAGATGGAGACAAAGCCATACAACTGGACCCTAATGATGCAGATGCATATATCAATCGCGGAAATGCCCGTGAAATGCTGAGAGACATGGATGGCGCTTGTGAAGACTGGCATAAAGCACGTGAACTTGGCTCTGAAATTGGAAAATATTATCATTCACAAAACTGCTCAAACTAGATAAGCAGAATATCAGCAAGAGTAAAATGAAATTATAAAACTTAATTTTTTTATCAGGTTATCAAGATGTATTATAACGACATCATCATAGCTGAAATAAACATTTAAAAAAATCAATCATGAAAAAAATAATATTCTTCATCATCATTTTAGCTTCACTGCAGGCAACTGCTCAAGATGTTGAATTTAAAGCATCAAACTTTAAAGACAATAAAGAAGGTTTTCAGGCAGCATTAGAAGCGTATGAAAAAGGAACTGAGTTCTGGCTTTTAGGAAACGAGCAAGTGTTTATTGTAAAGAGTCCGAAATTACATTACTGGAAAGCTCTTGAACAATTTGAAAAAGCGTACAAGTTTAATCCAAACAGCGCAGAATTAAATTTTAAAATGGGCGTTTGTTATGCGCATTCATCGTATAAAGTGAAGGCAATTCCATACATCTATAGAGCGTATGAATTAAATCCACTTTGTCATCATTTCATGAAATACTATATGGGATTTGCATGTCAATTAGATGGAAAATATGATGAAGCGGTAAAACATTTTATTGCATTTGAAACCGACTATAAGAAGGCTGATTTGTTCAATAAATTTACTGAGCAGCGCAAAGATGAGTGCGCTTCAGCTAAAACTCTTACTGCTAGTCCGGTTCGTGCCTGGGTTGATTTAGTGCCAGAACTTTCTTCAGAACAAGATGACTATGCGCCTTCAATTACTATGGATGGAGAAGAAATCATCTTCACATCTAACCGACCAAACGGTCATACACCGGATGAAGTTGGAAATTATGACGCTGATATTTATTCTTCAACCATGGTTGACGGAGTATGGCAATCACCACGAGGATTAAGCGGAACAGTAAACACAACTCAGGATGATATCTCAAGTAATCTTTCTTATAATGGAACCAAATTATTGTATAGTGTTTTAAACGCCAATGGAAACTATGACATCTTTGAAGCATTTTTGAAAGGAGCAGATTGGACAGGATCAGTAAGTTTTTCTTCTAATATCAATTTGAAATCAAATGAACTTTTTGCTTCTTATGATTTTGATGATAAGCTCATTTACTATGCTAAAGACAATGAAGGTGGTACCGCAGGTTATGATATTTATGTGTCAGGCCCTGTTGTGAAACGCAACCGTGAATACTCTATGCCAACAAAAGTATCTGAAGTAAGTTCAGCATTTAATGACGGACCCGTGTATATGCACCCTGATGGTAAAACGATGTATTTTGCATCAGAAGGTTTTAATTCAATGGGAGGTTATGACATTTTTATGAGCAAGAAAAAAGGAGGAAGCTGGAGTGCACCAATCAACTTGGGATATCCGATCAACTCACAATATGATGATTATTTCTTTGCCGCAACAGCAAATGGTAAATACGCCTACATTTCTTCAAACAGAGCCGGTGGAAAAGGAGGATTTGATATCTATAAAGTTACTTTTTGGGGACCGGAAAAGAAACCATCATTGGTTACGCAAGATTATTTGTTAGCATCACTTGCTCGTCCTATCCAAGATCCTGAACTTGCAGGAGAAGTAAAGGTTGCAGCAACAATTAACCTTACCGTATTTAAAGGAATTACTGTTGATGCATTAACAAAAAAACCTGTTGAAGCAAGCATTGAAATTACAGACAATGCAAGCGGTAAAGTGATTGAAACATTTGTAACCAATAGTGCCACCGGAAAATTCTTGATTTCACTTAGCGCAGGCGGAAATTACGGAATTGCCGTGAAGGCTGATGGATACCTTTTCCACTCAGAAAATTTTGACATCCCTTCTACTGCAGATTACAACTTGGTGAATAAAACAATTGAATTGAAGAACATCAAAGTAGGAAGTAAAATTGCATTGCGTAACGTATTCTTTGACACCGGTAAATCTACCATTCGTCCTGAATCATATCCTGAGCTTGATCGTTTAGTTAAATTACTAAATGATGTACCAACTCTAAAAATTGAATTATCAGGGCATACTGACAACACCGGTTCTGCAACATTGAATCAACAGTTATCACAAGATAGAGCGCAAGCAGTTGTTGATTATTTAGTGAGCAAAGGAATCAACAAATCGAGACTGGTAGCCAAAGGATACGGCTCCGATCGTCCGGTGGCAAGCAACGATACTGCTGAGGGCAGACAAGAAAACAGAAGAACAGAATTTGAAATTGTTGGAAATTAAAATTTGAATTCACATTGGAAACCCGGTCAACATGATCGGGTTTTTTTTATCCCAAAGCAACGTCTAAAAGCATCATGACAGCAAAACCTATGATGGCTCCGATGGTAGATAAATCTGATCCCGTTCCATATTGAGATTCAGGTATCAATTCTTCAACCACCACAAAAATCATTGCTCCGGCAGCAAATGCCAGCGCAAAAGGCAACATAGGTTCAATGTAAACAACCAGTAATGCACCAATGACACCTGCAATGGGTTCAACAATACCTGAGATCTGTCCATAAAAAAAAGCTCTTCTACGAGTAAATCCCTCACGTCTGAGCGGAATAGAAACAGCAGCGCCTTCAGGGAAATTTTGCAATCCAATACCAATGGTCAAGGCAATTGCCGTACCTAATAATTGAATATCCGGATTTCCAACTAAGGCACCAAATGCCACACCAACAGCCAAACCTTCAGGAATATTGTGCAACGTAATGGCCATTATAAGTAGTACGCTGCGATTCCAAGATGTTTTTATCCCTTCTGACTGTTCAGTTTTCATCCGGGGATGTACGTGAGGTAATATCTGGTCAAACAATAATAAAAACCCAGCCCCTGACAGAAAACCAACCAAGGCAGGTAACCAAGGAATCATGCCCGCTTCTTCAGCTATTTCAATTGATGGCGCAAGAAGAGACCAGAAACTTGCTGCTATCATAACTCCAGCAGCAAATCCCAGCATGGCATTCAAAATTCTACGGTTGACCGTTTTAAAAAAAAACACCAAACTCGCACCTGCAGCCGTTACTAACCACGTAAAAAGCGTAGCGCCAAGTGCCAACCAAACCGGATGATATTGAAGTAAACTTTCCATGTGTCAGGTATTTGTACGCAATTAGATAAAAAGGGTTATACCGTGAATCTATATTATAATCCGCATTAAATGCGATCAATACATCAACTATCGTAGTTGACTACATTGTATTTCATCAGATATAGTTCAGGTGTTGTTATATCGCAATAAGTCTACAACAATAAGATATCGGCGCAGCACTGCCAGGTTTTTATGCAAACACACCATACAATGAACTGTACAAGAGCACGGGTGAGCTACGTCTTTGTTTATAGTAATTGCATCATATTTAACGTAAAGAAATTCTTTTCATTTCTAATCATTCTTTAGCTCATTAGCAATATACTGTTCTGTTTTTTAATACCATTTTGTATTTTAATATAATATACTTTTGTATTTTAGTAATATATACTTTTGTATTTTTGAAATATATGCCTTTGTACTTTACTAATATATTTTTTTTATATTTGTAATATATATTTTTGTATCTTAGTAATATACATATTTGTGAATTAAGAATATAATCTGTTGTTCATTGGTTTTATAAACTCTTGTACACTAATACTATTTATCCTTGTATTTTACCATAATACATATTTATCTTTTTTTAGTGGATATTTGACGTATAGAGCAGTAACCGTTATGCATAGAGTAATGATTTAAGCTAAAGGGGAAGATATATACACCCAATTGAAATTAGAAGAGAATACCAGAAGGAACAGTAACTTAATTTAATATAATCAGCAAGAATAAAGTATGGTACTCAAACAAGAAATAGAAAACGCGTACGTATTTCAACAACAAGAAATATTAAAAGATATAGGAGCCACATCACGTCAATATCTTGGCAAATTTGGTAAAGGCGGAAACCACGTGGAAGTAATCTCAGGCATACGCCGGTGTGGCAAAAGTACGCTCATGAAACAACTCATGGCAAAACACAAAAAAAATATAGCGTATTTCAATTTTGAAGATCCGAGAGTTTTTGGTTTTGATGTGAAAGACTTTCAGAAACTTGATGAAATAATGGGACGCGGTAAATCAGCCTATTTCTTTGATGAAATCCAAAATGTTCCGCGATGGGAGATATTCATAAGACAATTACATGATCGAGGAGAAAAAGTGTACATAACAGGTTCTAACGCATCTCTCTTAAGTAAAGAATTAGGTACTCGTTTAACTGGACGCCACCTTCACCATGAACTATTTCCATTTTCATATAGTGAATTTCTCATCCACAAGAAATTAAAAAACACAACCGCAAGTTTTGAAAAATATATTGAACATGGTGGGTTCCCTGAATATCTCAGAGATTATAATCAAGAAATGTTGCAAACATTATTAAAAGACATAGTTCTGCGAGACATTGCTATACGGTACGCTATACGCAACAACAAAACACTGATGGATATGACCTTGTTTTTAATATCCAATATAGCCAAAGAAACCACCTTCAACAGTCTGCGACGCACATTCTCAGTGGGTAGCACAAATTCTGTTGTAGGGTATCTTGCCTGGTTAGAAGACTCCTATTTGCTTTTCTTTTTACCACGTTTCAGTTACTCTGCAAAAAGTGTTTCAGTCAATCCTAGAAAAGTCTATGCAATAGATAGCGGACTGATAAACGCAAACTCGCTAAGTTTTAGCAAAGACAAGGGAAGATTGCTTGAGAATACAGTATATCTTTATTTGCGTCAAAAATATCAACAATTATATTACTTCCGAGAAAAAACCGAATGTGATTTCGTTGTTATGGACAAAAATAAATGCATCCATACAATACAGGTATGCGAAGAATTGAACTCAGATAATCTAGACCGCGAACTAGCAGGATTGACTGAAGCAGCTCATTTCTTTAAAATGAAAAAAGCATATATTCTCACTAAAAATCAAAGTGAAACATTTGTTCATGAAAAAGTAACAGTGCATGTCATAGCAGGCAAAGACATTCTCTTGTTGTAATATCATTTTGACCGCGCAGCCAATACATCTTCCACGTTAGATAAAGAAAGATTTTTTGCCTTCAAAAGAATTAAAAAATGATACATCAGATCAGCTGCTTCATTCAAAAATAATTCATCATTCTGGTCCTTAGATTCAATCACAAGCTCTACAGCCTCTTCACCCACTTTTTGTGCAACTTTATTAATGCCTCTTTTGTAAAGTTTATTTGTATATGAATTAGGGTCATCAGAATCAATTCTTTCAGAAATAGTTTTCTCTAGTTGATAAATGAAACCTTTTGAACTAGCGTCTCCGAAACATGATTGTGATCCGGTATGACAAGTTGGTCCATTAGGTGTTGCAGAAATCAAGATCGCATCCTGATCACAATCAAGACGAATGTTTTCAACGTTTAAAAAGTTTCCTGATGTTTCACCCTTTGTCCATAATCGGTTTTTGGATCTGCTGAAAAAAGTAACTCGTCTTTCAGACAATGTTTTGGCAAAGGCCTCTTCATTCATATAGCCTAGCATTAGCACATGCATAGAAATTGAATCCTGAACAATAACAGGAACCAATCCATTTTCTTTTGTAAAATCAGGTTTCATCGTACAGAAATATTTTGTGACTTTAAATAATTTTTTAAATCCGGTATTGAAATTTCATTGTAATGGAAAATACTTGCTGCCAAAGCACCGCTCGCCTTTGTGTTAATGAAGACATCTCTAAAGTGTTCTACAACTCCTGCCCCACCTGAAGCTATCACCGGAATACCAACAGACTCAGAAATTGTTTTGGTAATATCAATGGAAAAACCTGATTTAGTTCCATCACTATTCATAGAAGTTAGCAGAATTTCTCCGGCACCAGCCTGCTCTGCAGTGTGCGCCCATTCAAGAGCCCTGAGACCGGTTGGTACCTTACCCCCACCCACAAATACCATCCATTCATTATTCACATAACGTGTATCAATAGCAACAACCACACATTGACTTCCATATTGACCAGAAATTTCTGAAATCAAATTCGGGTTTTTAACGGCAGCTGAATTTAAACTAACCTTATCAGCACCGGCATGAATAACAGCTTCAGCATCAAGTAAAGAATTTATTCCACCACCCACCGTGAACGGAATATTAATAACCGCAGCAACATTTTTTACTAAGTCTGTCAGGGTTTTTCTCTTCTCTTCTGTGGCTGTGATGTCCAAAAAAACTAGCTCATCAGCGCCTTGCTCTGAATATTTTTTTGCCAACTCAACAGGATCACCGGCATCTTTTATATCAACAAAATTTACCCCCTTAACTGTTCGTCCATTTTGTATGTCTAAACAAGGTATGATACGTTTTTTTAGCATCTATTTTATTTTTTATGTTCTACTTGTTGTTACACAAGAATCTTTTATTGCTCATTTATTAAGACAAAATTCACTCAATTCTGCCAAGTTAATTTGCCCTTCATAGATTGCTTTACCCACTATTACACCTTCACAGCCAATCTTTTTTAATTCTACTAAATCACTCAACGATGAAACACCACCGCTTGCAATTAAATTAACTTGTGTGTTTTTCAATATTTCTTGATACAGTTCATTGGCTGTTCCTTGCAACATTCCATCTTTAGAAATATCAGTACAGATCACGTATTTCACTCCACACTTCTGATACTCATCAATAAAAGTAACTACATCCATTTCTGAATTTTCCAACCATCCCTGAGTTGCAATTTTACGATTGAGACAATCAGCACCAAGAATAATTTTATCAGCTCCATATCGCGATATCCATGTCAGAAATAAGTCTTTGTTTTTAACTGCTATACTTCCTCCCGTAACTTGTGATGCGCCAGATTCAAACGCAATTCGTATATCCTCATCACTTTTTAATCCTCCTCCAAAATCAATTTTCAATTTTGTATTTGTTGCTATAGAAGAAATGATATTATAATTGATGATTCTGTTTGACTTTGCTCCATCTAAATCAACTAAATGAAGACATTCAATTCCGTGTGCTTCAAATTGCTTTGCTACTTCTATTGGATCATCATGATACACTTTTTTGGTTCCATAATCTCCTTTGGTAAGCCTCACACATTTACCATCAATGATATCAATTGCAGGAATAATTCTCATCTTATATTTTTAAAAAATTCTGTAATATAATTTCACCGGTTTTTCCAGACTTTTCAGGGTGAAATTGAGTTGCATAAAAATTATTTATCTGCAGGGCGGCGCTAAAAGGCACAATATAATTGCAGTTGGCCGATGTTGTCTCACAAAGTTCAGCATAATAACTATGCACAAAATAGAAATCATTCTGTTCATTTATACCATTAAATAGAGCACCCTTGAGATGCGTTAAATTATTCCAACCCATGTGCGGCACAATATCCTGAGGAGGAAATTTTTTAACTATCGTTTTAAATATTCCCAAACAATTTACATTTCCCTCTTCAGAAAAAGCGCACATCAATTGTTGTCCAAGACAGATTCCAAGTACGGGTTGTTTCAATGATCTAATTAAGGTATCCAAAGATTTTTCTTTCAGGTATTTCATAGCCGAACTAGCTTCACCCACACCGGGAAAAATGACTTTATCTGCATTCAACAATACCTCAAAATCATCAGTAACCACCGATTCATAACCCAATCTTTGCAAGGCATTTTGAACCGACCCGATATTACCCGCATTATATTTCAGTACTGCTATCATAATAATCCCTTTGTACTTGGAATAGAATAATCATTCGTCTTTTGCTTTGCCATTTTCAGCGCTTTTGCAAATGCTTTAAATATAGCTTCAATTTTGTGATGCTCATTTTCACCTTCAGCTTTCACGTTTAAATTGCATTTTGCATTATCACTAAAAGATTTGAAAAAATGTTTGAACATTTCACTGGGCATTTCTCCAATTTTTTCACGGTTAAAATCTACATCCCATACTAACCAAGGTCTACCTCCAAAATCAATTGCCACCTGAGCCAAACAATCATCCATTGGCAATAAAAAACCATAACGCTCAATAGCTTTTTTAGAACCCAGTGCATCAATGAAAGCTGTACCTAATGCCAGTGCCACATCTTCAATAGTATGGTGCTCATCAATGTGTAAATCACCCTTAACATGAACACGCAAATCCATGTTTCCGTGTTTTGCAATTTGCTCTAACATGTGATTAAAAAAACCTATGCCGGTTTCAATACTTGATTTACCTGATCCATCCAAGTTAAGTTCAATTTCAATATCAGTTTCAACCGTTTTTCGTTTTACGCATGACTTTCTTGGCGCAGATTTCAGAAATGAATAAATCTCACTCCAGTTTTGGGTACAAAGCTCAGCAGTAACCAAATTATCATCACCCAGATAGATTGATTTACAACCCAGATTATTTGCCAATTGAACATCAGTCAATCGGTCACCAATAACAAAGGAATTTTGTAGATCGTAATTTCCATAAATATACTTTGTCAATAGTCCTGTTCCCGGTTTTCTGGTTGGTAAATTTTCATGCGGAAAACTCTTGTCAATCAAGATATCAGAAAATACTATGGCTTCATTTTCAAAAGCCTTTATCATTTTATTTTGAGCCGGCCAAAATGTGTCTTCAGGAAAAGATGCCGTACCAAGACCATCTTGATTTGTAATCATGACTAATTCAAAATCCAATTCACCGGCTATTCTTGACAAAGCTGAAAATACACCGGGTATAAACTCCAGCTTCTCTAAACTATCAACCTGAAAATCTTGAGGCGGTTCAATAATTAAGGTACCATCACGATCAATAAAAAGTACTTTTTTCATCTTACATTTTTTTAAGTTCTGAAATTAATTTCGCATTTTCAAGAGGTGTGCCAATAGTAATACGTACACAATTTTTTATAACTGAATTTCTATTTCGGGTTATCACTTTTTTATTGATAAGACCTTTATAAACATCTTCAGCATCATCAAATTCAACCAGAATAAAATTCGCATCGGATGGGAAGATTTTTTTCACCCTGCTAACTGATTTGAGTTCATTGATCAATTGATCTCTGCTTGATTTAATACACAAAATTTGTTCATCAATTGTGTTTTTGTTTTGCAGAGCAGATAGTGCAGCTGTTTGATTCAGCTGGCTAATATTATAGGGTGGTTTCACTTTGTTAAACCAAGCAATAATTTCTGGTTGGGCATAAGCAACACCTACCCTTGCAGCAGCCAAACCCCATGCTTTACTAAAAGTTTGTGTGACAATTAAATTTGGAAATTCCAAAACACGATTTGTCCATGAAGGTTGCTCACTAAAATCAATATACGCCTCATCAATGATCACAATACCCTTAAATTTTCTTACAACTTCTTCAACTCCTTGAATCGAATTTCCGGTTGGATTATTCGGCGAGCAAATAAAAATTAATTTTAATGCAGAATCATGGATGTATCTATCCAACTTATCGAGGTCAATTTGAAACTCATTATTCAATGGTATTTTCAATAATTCTGCATCATTCAATGCTGAACATACCTCATACATACCATAGGTTGGAGAGAACGTCAATGCCTTATCTTTGGCCGGCCGACAGAATATTCTAAATGCAAGATCAATTATTTCATCACTCCCGTTTCCAATAAAAATTGAATCGGTTGAAATGGATTTAATTTTTGATAATTCTGCTTTAATTTTTTTCTGATACGGATCAGGATAACGGTTTAATTCACCAAATGGATTTTCATTTGCATCAAGAAAAATTCCGTCAGATCCTTTGTATTCATCACGAGCACTGGAGTACGGTTTAATTTTAAGTAATGATGGTCGTATTAAATTTTCTATAAAAGTCATTTTTTTGATTTTTTAAGTCTGACACTTACGGCATTCTTGTGAGCAATAAGCTCTTCTGCCTCAGCCATAAGTTCAATGGCCGGACCAATTTTTTGAATACCTAGTTTACTAATTTTCTGAAATGTAATTTTACGAACAAAACTATCCAGTGAAACACCGCTGTAATTTTTTGCGTAACCATTGGTTGGTAACGTGTGATTGGTTCCACTAGCATAATCACCGGCACTTTCACAAGCATATTTACCAATGAACACTGAACCTGCATTGACCACACTTTTAGCAAGTATATCCGCTTTTTCACAGGCCAAAATTAAATGTTCAGGAGCATACATATTACTAAAACTAATACACTCCACCTCATCTCTGAGTTGAATAGCATAACTATTTTTCAATGCTTCGGTTGCAATTTTTTTTCTGGGCAATTTTTCCAATTGGGCACTTAATGATTTTTTGGTTTCCTGTATGAGTTTTGCTGAAGTACTGAGTAAAATAACTTGACTATCTTCACCGTGTTCTGCCTGTGAAAGTAAATCTGCTGCAACAAATTCAGGGTTTGATTTTTTATCTGCAATAATCAATAATTCACTTGGACCCGCCGGCATATCAATGGCCAAACCAAAATTTTGTGCACGTTGTTTTGCCGCTGTCACATATTGATTTCCCGGGCCAAATATTTTAGATACTCGCGGAATAGATTTTGTTCCAAAAGTCATTGCTCCTATTGCCTGAATACCTCCAACTGCATAGACAGCATCAACTCCAATGAGGTAAGCACAATATAGAATGGCTGGATTTATTTTTCCACTTTTATCCGGTGGAGTACAGAGAATAATTTCACTACAACCGGCAATTTTTGCCGGAATACCCAACATCAACACAGTAGAAAATAAAGGTGCGGATCCGCCGGGTATGTAAATCCCTACTCTTTCAATTGCGCGTGATTCTCTCCAACATATTACCCCTGTACTAGTTTCAATTTTCTGCACCTTCTCGCGTTGTGACTTGTGAAATTTTGAAATATTGGTATATGCAAGTTTAATTGCCTTCTTCAATTTATCAGATAAGAGCCTTGATGAGTATTTTAATTCATCTCTTTCTACAAGCAAATTTTTCAATTCTACCTGATCAAATTTTTTGGTGTAATCAAACAGTGCTTTATCACCATTTGTAAGAATTGCTTGAAATACTTCATCAACAATTTCATCTAATACTTTTGTTGATGCTGAAGGGCGCTGAATCAGAGATGACCACTCTTTTATTGCAGGATTAATAATTGTTTTCATTGCGTCTAATTTCTGAATTAAAGAATCATTTTTTCAATTGGTACCACAAGAATTCCCTGCGCACCATTTTCTTTCAATTGATCAATGATATCCCAAAACTGATCTTCTTTTACAACAGAGTGAATGCTACTCCATCCTTCTTCAGCTAATGGCAAAATGGTTGGACTTTTCATGCCGGGTAAAATTTTTGAAATTGCTTCAATTGCGTTATTGGGCGCATTCAATAAAATATATTTATTCTCAGCAGAGTTTCTGACTGCGCGTATTCTGAATAAAAATTTCTCAAGAATATTTTTTTTCTCCTCTGTCATCTCAGGTGAAGAAATTAAAACTGCTTCGCTTTTTGTTACAACCTCAACTTCTTTCAATCCGTTCATGAGCAAAGTGCTTCCTGTGCTAACTATATCAAAGATTCCGTCTGCCAATCCAATTCCCGGGGCAATTTCTACACTTCCGCCTATCTCTTCAATTTCTACATGAACCTTTTGCGCTTGAAAGTAATTTCTCAGAATTTTTGGATAAGATGTTGCAACACGTTTACCTTCAAAATAGGATAAACCGGAATAATTTTCATCTTTAGGAATGGCGAGTGAAAGTTTACAACCTGCAAATCCCAGTTTCTCAATTGTCAACACGTTTTTATCTTTTTCCCACACTTCATTCTCACCCAAAATACCAATATCAGCAACACCTTGCTCAACATATTGCGGTATATCATCATCACGCAAAAAAAGAACCTCCAAGGGAAAATTAGCCGCAACTGTTTTCAGTTTTCGGTCTCCATTGGAAATTTTAATTCCACATTCTTTTAAAAGCTCAAGCGATTTTTCACTGAGCCTTCCACTTTTTTGTACTGCGATTTTTAGTTTATTCATGCTTTTAAAAATTGTGCCTGAGTAAACCAGTTGGGATTAAAAACAAAAACCCGCCTGATTAACTCAGACGGGTTTGAAATATTTTGTTTTACATATACATCATTACCAGCTCGCCTGAGTGCAAGTGTGAGAATGATGATGATGTACTTGTTTTAACATGATTACAATTGTTAATGGCACAAATGTAGATTGTTTTTTGTAATTACCAAAATCTGAAGCAAATTTCATTATTTGATTTGCGACTTTTCTTATTGAGATAACATAGTGTTTAGCCATTTTTCACTTTCAACAACATTTTTAAAGAGACGTGTCGGCGTATTTGGTTTAAAAACAGAAATATAAAAATTAGCCAAAATACGAAGAGGCAAACTACCACTCACAATAGCAATGGCTTTTCTATTTTTATATACACTTGATGCCAGCATCGACTTGGCTTGATTAGATATAACACAGTATTTGCTTGCGTCAACCAATACCCCAAAATTATCAATAGGATAATATGCCGCGCAGACATCCATTTGTTTTTGCATATCCTCAGCTGATATTTCAGCAAATTCACGTGTCACGATCCATGCAATATTATTCTCAAAAGAAATTGTGACAGATCCAAGATCAACAAATCCATCCTCAGTCATCAGATTATCGAATTCAGTATCAATAAAATCTTTTGTCATTGCTTTGCCCTGAAATTTAATGCAATATATAATTTTAATCGAATTAAGGCAAGGCATGTGAATAAAAAAATCCCACCAAACAAGGTGGGATTTATGCGCTAAAACAGTCGGTTAGTCTCTGTGCGGCTCAGGGTGTTTTTCTTGTTCTTTCTTCTTATGTTCTTCAAGTTTTTGATCAAAGATGACATTTTGTTCAGGTGTTAGAACCTCCTTAATCTTTAATCGAGTTGACTCTTTTTCAGCCTTGATTTTTTCACGCAAAATTTTCATCTCTGCTCTGTATTGTTCCATTTTGGTGATATGGGCAAGATTAATATCATAAATCAATTTTACTTGAGCCTCAGTCAATGAAAGTTCTTGTTTCATTTTTTGCGTTCGTTTATCAGCTCTTTGTTCAACGGTAAGGCTATCTCCTTCTTTCCCCTCTTGCGCCATTGTTATGTTTGCGACTATCATCAACAAAGCCAACATCATCATTTTCATTGCTCTTTTCATACGTGTAGATTTTAATTTGTTTTTCACCTCTATGACATTATAATGCATCACAGGTTTAATCAACTATTCTTTTTTTTTTCAAATCTGAAAGTCCGTCAATGATTCTGACTAAGTCTAATATTGATCACCAAAGCTGATTATTGTTATTATTTTACCGTTTCAAATACCACATGAACCCAACCTTGGTCAGCATATTTAAAAAACAGGTATATTCACAACTTTAATGCAACCTTATTGAATTAATAAGAGTCTCAACATAAAACCAAATAAAAAAATTGGAATAAAATGATGATAAAACGAATTTCACTTCTGACAGCATTTTTGGGAATCATGTTTTCTGAATCGCTATTTGCAACGCATATTGCAGGTGGTAATATCGGATACACATGCACGGGCAATCCTAACGAGTTCCTCATCACCCTAACCCTTTACAGGGACTGCAGCGGGGTAAGTGCTCCAACAAGTCCAAGCATTCAGTTTTCTAATGATTGCGGATTAACAAATCCATTTTTAACCTTGTCTTTGTTATCATCAAGTGAAGTGTCACAATTGTGTACTCCTGAAATTCCAAACAGTACATGTGGAACGGGTACTTTACCCGGTATGCAGGAGTATATTTATACCGGTACAGTGACTTTAAATCCCGTTTGTGATGCATGGACGATGAGTTATGAAGTATGTGATCGCAACCCGTCAACAAATCTGGTTGGTACAAATTGTTTCTATATTCAATCTGAACTTTATTCTGCCACATCCGTTTGCAATAACTCGCCAATAATAACCAGTCAACCAATTCCATACGTTTGCACAAACATTCCTGTAAGTTATGACTTTGGTGTTTTGGAACCCGATGGTGACTCGCTCCATTTCTCCTTTGTGAATGCGCTTGGAAGCGGTGGTGCACCAATAACTTATACCGGTGGATATTCAGCAGGCGCTCCAATCCCTGGAATTACTGTAGACCCAAATACCGGACAACTTAATTTTACGCCAACTGTGCCTGGAAATTATGTTGTAACCATCATGGTTGAGGAGTATAATGCCGCTGGTGATTTAGTTGGTACGCTGATGCACGATATTCAATTTGTTGTTCAAAACTGCCCAAATACTCCGCCAAATGCACCTTTGGCTATTACCAATTTTGATAATTTCGGAACCAACGCAGTTGTGAATGGAAACACCATAACACTTTGTACTGGTGATCAATTTTGTTTTGATGTAGTTTTTGATGATCCTGATTTAGGTGATGACCTTGTTCTGACCTCAAATATTGATTTGTTTTTACCTGGCGCAACACTTACGCAAACGGGCACTAATCCGGCAACTGCAACAATATGCTGGACATTTCAAGCAGGATACAGCGGATCAATCATCTCTGTTGTAGCTTCAGATGAAGTATGTCCAATACCGGGTATTGCATCTTTTCCTATTCAGTTAGATGTACCGCCACCACTGGATCCGGGAACAGACAGCGTACTTGCAATTTGTAATGATGCCGGTCTGGTAAACCTCTTTAATTTCCTGGGTGGATCACCAACTCCCGGCGGTTTCTGGCTTGATGCCGGTAATGATCCAATCAATCCATCTGCTCAAAGTGATACGCTTTTGTCAGGTGTATATGAATATATCATTGGGGATACAGCTTCAGCATGTTTCGCATCTGCCTTTGTTGACATTGATATCACTGGTGTAACCGCTAACTGGGTTGTAGACAGTTTGTCAAATGGTAGTTGTGGTGGTGATGATGATGGTACTGCCTACATCAACAATATTATTGGTAACGGCGGTCCTTTTGATGTCGAATGGTACAATGGGGCGTCGCTTTTTGAAACTCAAGTAGTCAACACCGGAGGATCAGCCTATCAAAATGATTTAGGTATTGGCAATTGGACTGTTAACATTACAGATCAAAATGGTTGCGGATGGTCTCAAACTTTCGTGATTAGTGAGCCACCTCCACTGAGCATTGATTTTACTTCAAGCGAACCTACTTGTTATGCCTTCTCTGATGGATCTGTAACAGCGAATTTAGTTAATGGCGTTGCACCTTATGTTTACACCATGACCAACGAAGCAGGTACGCAGTTAAATGTCAGCAACTCAAACACCATCAACCAACTTCCAACCGGATGGTACTATACAACTATCAGTGATGGAAATGGTTGTTTTGTTACTGATTCTGTTTTTGTTGATCAACCCGGACAGCTTGACATTGATTTGGTTATTACGCAACCTCTTTGCTATGGCATACCTACCGGCATTGCCTTTGTTGATACAGTTTATAATCATGCAGGAGCATATAATACTGTCAGCTTTTTCTGGAACCCAAATCCTGCCGGAACAAACGGTATGGGAGAAGATTCATCAAGTCAACTTTTTGAAGGATCTTATACCTTAACTATAAATGATATTCAAGGATGTTCACGCACCTTTGATTTTTCTATTACATACCCAGATTCGTTATACTTTGTTGAACTTGGTACTGACCCCGCGTTCTGCAGATTGTTCTCATATCAATCAGGTAACGGCGTAGTTTATGCTGCTGCTGCCGGCGGTACACCTGATTACACTTACCTCTGGACAGAATTATCAACTGGCTTAACCTCTACCAACACAACTTGGGGAGGCAGAAATCCGGGGCAATATCAAATCGTAGCTACGGATGATAAGGGATGTACTTTGACAGAAATTGTCACACTGGATTCTCTAAACCCAATTGCTGATTTTGAAATTACCTCTCCACAATTTACAGGACAATATTTTGGAACAGCAGTGGTAAATGCACATTTTGTCAATGAATCTATGTACTTCTCTAATCCGAATGATCCGCTCACTGACACTACATTCTTCTGGAATTTCAACGGAAGCGACTGGATTTTGAGTGAAGATTATTTTGAGACATTTGATACAAGTTATGGAATTGGTGGAACATATGAAGTTTGTCTTGTTGCATTGAATAAAAATGGATGTTCTGACACTTTGTGCAAACCAATTGTGATTTACGATCCGCTTTCATTCGTTCCGGTTAATGTATTTACTCCGGACGGTGATGGAATTAATGATGGCTTTACCTTCGCAAACTACGCTGAAGGTGTGGCAGAATTTTCTTGTGTAATTGTTAATCGCTGGGGAGTAACAGTGTTTGAAATGACCAGCATCAGTGATGTGTGGAATGGAACAGATAAAAGCGGGGACTTGGTTACTGACGGTTATTATTTCTATACCTATGAAGGTGTAGCACAGAATGGAGAAGAATTCAGTGGGCAAGGAAACATACATGTAGTTAACGGAAAATAAGTACCATGATAAAAAATCATATTAACCAATGGCAGATTCTGATTGGGATAGCTTGCGTTATTTCAGGAATGAATGCAAACTCACAAATCAACGCTAATGGTGGTTATCTGATGGGTAACCAAGTTGAAATTGGCGTGCACAATCATGGTCATGAAGGTGCACCGGATTTGCCGGGTTCAAACTCTCGCACAAATTCTACTTCGGATGTTTATTTGGGATTTGTTGCAAATCCGCAAAATGATGGTTGGGTAAATTACGATGGAGATTTTTTCACCCCCGGAACACCTGAGAATGGTTTTGGATTAGAAATAAATGGTGTTAACTACAGCAATAATGGTATCAATGCAAATACCGGTTGGGGAACACAATATGAAATTCCCGGTAGTTTAAGTAACTATCAGCAAAATGGTGATTGTATAAGCTTGCAGTGGGATGGCGCTGTAGCTAATGTTGCTATTACCATTGTGTACTCACTAAATATCACACAGCTTTATTATACAACTGAAGTTACGCTTACCAATAACACGGGGGGTACATTGAATGATCTGTACTATTACAGAAATCTGGACCCTGACAACAATGAGGAACTGACATTTGATTATTATACGCAAAACACGATAGTGTCTCAACCGGCACCCGGATGTGAAAAAGCATTAGTTTCTGCAACTCAAAATTCACCTTGGGTTTCTTACATTGGTTTAGCCGCCATTGGATCAAATTTTAGAGTGAGTCACGGTGGATTTTCAAACCGTGATGCGTCTGACATTTGGAATGGAACCGCTGGACTTGTTGGAACTGCCGGCTCAAGCGTATTTGCTGATGAAGCTATTTCACTTGCTTACAAAATTTCTTCATTATCTGCAGGAGCGAGCGAAACTTTTCAATTCAGTGTAATACTTGACCAAAATCAAATTGATGCAGCGCTTTCAAGTTTATATTTCTTTGATTTTGTTGGCGGAACAGGATTACCACCTGCTTTCTGCGAGCCATCTGTTGATACCGTATTCACCTGCGCCGGTGTACCTACAACTATAAGTGTTGATGGACCAAATACCGGCGACTATACATGGGTGTGGACACCTACTGACGATTTAAGTACAACTACTGGAACTTCTACGCAAGCCTCACCTAACAATACTACTACATATACTGTAACCGGTACTCCCGTAACATCTTGTATTGCTGGACAAATTATTAAAGAAATAGTGGTAGACTTGACAGCAGGACCAGAAATTGTAATAACCGATCCGGGACCACAATGCGGTACATTTGACTTAACAACTTTAGTCATAACCGATCTCAATAATACTCCGGGTACTGTCATTGAATTTTACGGTGTAATTCCGGATAGTGCTGATCAGACCGTAGGAATTTGGCCAACAAATACCATGGGGCCGGGTGATGTGGTCTATGCTGTAATAGCAGATCCTGTTGGAGGATGTTTTTCTGTTCAGCAAATCGTCATTGACTTTGGAGGGTCTGGTGCAGCAGGAAGTGATTCAACTATAACGATGTGTAACGTCAGTGGCACAGTGCTAGATTTAGATGATTACCTCACTACTTCAAATTCTGGGACCTGGTCAGAAACCACAGCAGTACCAAGCGGACAATTTAATACAAGTACAGCCGTATTAACCGGAACCGGACTTGCAGGAACTTATACATTTGAATATCTCGTTCCTGGAGCATCAGGATGTTTGGATGATGTAGCCATTGTAACTGTGAATTTGAATGCACAACCAATTGCAGATTTTGAATTTATTATCAACGGGCAATCATCAGCAGATGGACTTACCGGGGGATGCATTTCTAATCCAATCACTTTTGACAATAACTCCATTGCCGGTGGTGGTGGCGCTACAATAACTATCAACGATTGGGATTTTGGTGACGGAAATGGATCATCATCAACAAATCCAACCTACCAATATGGCGCGACAGGTACTTATATCATTGAATTAACTATTGAAACAAATCAAGGATGTATTGACACCTACAGTATGCCAATTGAAATCAATACCAGCCCAACTATGGCGTTGACCATTGGAACACCTTCTTGTTATGGATTTACTGATGGATCACTCACCATCAATACTGCGGGTGGTGGACCATATACATATGTAATTACCAACTCAGCAGGTACACAAATCAATGGCACAGGAACAAACACAGTAAATAATATTGGTACCGGTTGGTACTACCTCAACGTGGATGATGGAAGTGGATGTGCAGGAATTGATTCAGTTTTTATTAATCAGCCACAACAATTAGACGTTGATTTACATATCACACAACCGCTTTGTTATGGATACAACACAGGTTTAGCTGTTGCTGATACCGTTTACAACTATAATGGAAGTTACAACGCCTTGAGTTATTTCTGGAATCCGAATCCAAACGGAATAAATGGAATTGGTCAAGACTCTTGTGTGCAACTTCCTCCGGGCACATATTCACTGACAATTAATGATGCCAACGGATGTTCGGATGTTTTTGACTTCTCAATTGTTTATCCTGACTCACTTTACTTTGTTGAATTAGGAGTTGAACCGGCTGATTGTCGCATGTTTGATTATCAAAACGGGCACGGTGTTGTCTATGCGGCAGCTTCGGGTGAAAATCCAAACTATATTTATTTGTGGACAAATTTACAAACCGGTGCTACTTCTAGTAATTCAACCTGGGGCGGTCTGAATCCGGGTGACTATCAAATTTTAGTTACAGACACAAAAGGTTGTACACTTACAACCATAGTCACTGTGCCTGAAGTTTCACCTATTGCTGATTTTGAAATGACATCTCCTCAGTTTACAGCGCAATATTTTGGTACTGCACAGGTTGATGTTCATTATGTGAATGAATCTCAATATTTCGCCAATCCAAATGATCCAATGGCTGACACCACCTTCTTCTGGCATTTTGGTTTTGCCGGTGAAAACTGGATTTTAACGCATGATTATTATGAAACTTATGATCGTTCATACACTGAGGGCGGAACCTATCAAGTTTGCCTTGTAGCATTAAACAGCAATGGTTGTTCAGATACGTTGTGTAAACCGGTAGTAATATATAATCCGCTAGATTTTATGCCAGTAAATATATTCTCACCTGATGGCGACGGAACAAATGACGAATTCTATTTTTATGAATATGCTGAAGGCGTTGCTGAATTCAATTGTATTATTGTGAATCGTTGGGGAGTTAGAATGTATGAAATGACATCCATTACTGATAAATGGGATGGTACAGATCCGAACGGAGACACCTGCAGTGATGGAACTTACTTCTACACATTTACAGGAGTTGCTGAGAACGGTACTCCATTTGAAGGCCAAGGCTCAATTCAAATAATAAACAGTAAATAAACTTTAAAAACCCTGTCAAATAAAAAGGACAGGGTTTTTTATTTCCGGTTTGTTCAACTTTATTTTTATTGTTCTGATAATAAAACTCTATCTATCTTTGCACAAAATTTTATACGTATGGCTACCAACCGAACATTTACCATGATTAAACCTGAAGCAGTTGCTGCAGGACATGCCGGCAAAATTATTGACATGATTATTGCCGCCGGCTACAAAATTAAAGGAATGAAATTGACACAACTATCTAAAGAGCGCGCAGGTGCTTTTTATGAAGTTCACAAAGAACGTCCCTTTTATGGAGAACTTGTAGCGTACATGTCAAGTGGCCCTATTGTATCTATGGCATTAGAAAAAGATAACGCAGTAGTTGATTTCAGAAAATTGATTGGATCAACTGATCCTGCTGAAGCTGCTGAAGGAACCATTCGGAAAAAATTCGCAAAATCAAAAGCAGAAAACGCTGTGCATGGTTCAGACTCTGATGACAATGCTGCAATTGAAATTGCTTTCCATTTCTCTGATGCAGAATTGGTAGGATAATTAGCACCATCATATTTCAAAAAGCCATTTGTATTGACAAGTGGCTTTTTTTTTACAATATCTCTTCACCATTTTCGTCTTAAAGTTTGATTCGTATCCATGATTGCAGATATAGCAAAATTGGGTTAATTTTGATCTATGCTGAAAAATTCATACCCTTTTTCTCAATTTCGTTCCATTCCTGACCTAATTAAAGATTATGTTGGGGAGAATGATCGTGTGACTGAATTTTGTAAACAATTTTATTCTGACGAAGCCATTCTAAACAAACTCAATAAAAAAGAAGAATTTGCTGTAGACAGAAATCTTCTCTATGATATTTTAGCAAAACAGAATGCTCAAATTTCCTTGTCAGAAAGCTCAAAAAAAAATATTCTTTCACTTAAAAATCAGAATACCTTTTGTATTACAACAGGACATCAACTTAACTTGCTGGGCGGGCCACTATATTCAATCATTAAAATTGCTCAAGCTATAGCTTTGACTGCACATCTGGGTAAAAAATTTTCGCAGCATCAATTTGTACCAGTATTCTGGATGGCTTCAGAAGACCATGATTTTGAAGAAATAAATCACCTCAATTTATTTGGAAAAAATATTGAATGGGTTAAACCGGTTCGTGAATCTCTTATAGCCGGAAAATTTGAAACGGCTAGCCTCAGCGGAGTATTTGATGAAATTGAAAACTTGTTCCGTGAAAATTTTGAAAAAGAAATCATTCAGAAATTTCGCAACTATTATCTGCAAGAAAAAAATTTAGCTGAGGCTACTCGGCATTTGTATAATGACTTATTTGGTAATCATGGTTTGATTATTCTGGATGGCAATGAAAGAGAATTAAAAAAACTAATGGTTCAGGTTTATAAAAAAGAAATAACATCTCAAATTGTACATAAAACGGTTACTGAAACCAACGCCCGACTCCAAAAACATGGCTATCATCAACAAGCCCATGTCAGAGAGTGCAACTTGTTTTATCTTGATGAACTTAACATCAGACACAGAATTATAACTGATGGTACAACATTTACTGCAGGAAATCTATCATTCACTACGGATGAACTATTAAAAATTATAACAGAGTATCCTGAAAGAATATCACCCAATGCCTTATTGCGACCTGTTTATCAGGAACTAGTTTTGCCCAATTTGGTATATGTTGGTGGTGCCGGTGAAATTTCATACTGGATGCAATTACGTCATTTATTTGATTCGCTCAACGTGAGTTTTCCGGTATTGCGCGTGCGTGATTCAATTGTCTTGATTAATCAAAAACAAAGAGAAGATTTAGAAACACTATCTCTTGATATTACTGATCTGCAAAAAGAAGCAGATTATCTGATGAAACAATTTGTGAGAGAAAATTCAGGTATTGAAAATGAAATTACACAAGCACAAACAGACTTGCAAACCATCAAAGAAAAAATATCAGCTTTAGTACAACATACTGACAGCGGATTAGCAAACCTAACAGAAGCAGAATTTGTAAAAATGTCTGCATCACTAAAAAAAATTGAAGAAAAACTGATCAGATCCCAAAAGCAAAAAGACGAAACTACGCTCAACCGCATAAAAAAATTGAGAGGTCAACTTTTTCCTGATGGTTCATTTGCTGAACGAAAAGTCAATTTTCTTCCCTATTATTTAGCTAACAAAACATGGGTTGACGACTTGATCAGGCTACTCAGTGATAATGCTTCAAATTGCGCAGTGCGTGTAATGTATAGTTAAAATTATGTCAACATTTAAAGCATCAGAACTAACCTTAGATTCAAATGGAAACGTGTATCATCTTGGCATTAATCAGGCAGACATTGCCGATACGATTTTGCTTGTGGGTGATCAAGGCAGAGTGGAATTGATCAAAAAATTCTTTGATACAATACGTTTTGAACATCAACACCGCGAATTTTATACTGTAACGGGTACCTGCAGAGGTAAAGAAATCACCGCCTTATCAACCGGAATAGGAACCGACAATATAGACATAGTGCTTAATGAACTAGATGCTTTAGTAAACATTGAACTTTCAACCAGAACTTTATTACCGGCGCTTAAATCATTAAAGCTCGTAAGAATTGGAACCTGCGGATCATTGCAAGAAAGCATAGCTCCGGGAGAAAGCATTGTTTCACGTTATGCAATTGGGTTAGATGGCGTAGCAGGCTTCTACCAAATTCCTTTTTCACCGGATGAGTGTGCAGCTTCAAACGCCTTTATTCAACAAACGCAATGGCCAACACACCTCAACACTCCTTATTTTACAAGCAGTGATGAGTCACTATTCAATAAACTGAGTTCAGGTTTTCATTCAGGCATCACCATAACAGCTAACGGTTTTTACGGACCACAGGGAAGACAATTGCGTGTACCACTGAGCATACCTGATTTCAGGGACACCATCAGAAAATTTACATGGAATCAGATGCCGGTAGCCAATTTTGAAATGGAATCATCTGCCCTTTTTGCATTATCTAAAGCGCTGGGACACCAAGCTACCACGGTGTGTCTGGTTGTTGCCAACAGATATACAAATCAATTTGAACCTGACTACAAAACCAAAATGATCAGTTTGATTGAAGATGTACTAATTAAATTAACGGTTTAATTAAAAATCTTTGTTAATAACCTGCTCAATCCGTTGAATTCAGTGGTTTACAGGTGATGATCAAAATAAATCAATTGACATTAGCGGGTTAAAAACATTTAAGGCCGTCAACCGCAGCCGGCGATAAGGCTTCATACCTTTGTTAGGTGAGAACTACACTGGTACCAAATAATCCGCGAGAGTTAGCTGCTTTAATCAAACTGGTTGAAGACCCTGACCCTTTAGTTTATGACCATGTCAGAGACAAATTGGTTGGCTATGGTAAAAACGCTGTATCAGCCCTAGAAGAAACCTGGCACCAAACCATTACCCAACAAGAATATCAGGATAGGTTGAATGGAATCATACATGAAATAAGATTGAATGAAATAAAAACAGAGCTCAAAAAATGGAGAGACTCGTCTAACCGCGATCTGTTCAGAGGTTCTATGATTTTGAGCAAATTCCATTTTCCAGATTTAAATGAAAAGAAAATTGAAGATGAGCTGGAAAAAATAAAACAAAAGGTTTGGCTTGAAATCAATGAGAATAATACTGCTTTTGAAATTGTCAAAATTTTTAATCACGTTTTATTTGACATTTGTGGCTTTGAGTCAAGTAAAAACAATTTCTATGCACCGCAAAATTCGTACATCAATACGGTAATTGAATCAAAGAAAGGGAATCCTTTAAGCCTGTCAATCCTTTACTCTGTCATTGCTCAAAGACTGCAAATACCAATTTATGGTGTAAATTTACCTAACCATTTTGTGCTTGGTTTCGTAGACGAACTCAAGACATTAAAAATGTTAGGGTTTGATGACGACCGAAATGTATTGTTTTATATCAATCCATTCAGCCGTGGAAGAATTTTTGATCACAATGAGATTGAGAATTATTTACGAAGTCTGAATCTACCCTTTGAGCGCGATTATTTTGAACCATGTTCAAATACCGAAATACTCAGACGCATGCTGAGCAATCTCTCATACGCCTACAGCAGGGTTGGAGAAAATCAGAAAGCACAAGATCTGCAACAGATCCAAACCGTGCTTGGATAATTATTTTCTACTTTTTTTTCATTCTACTATCACCTTTCACTTTTGCGCAGGGCAAAAAGTATATTTATAAGAAAATGGAATTGGGTGACGGAATCTCTCCAAAATCAGTAGTTGCAAGCGGTACAGGTCTATTCGCCGCGCAAAACATGATGTACCGGCACACAGTAACTCTTTACAACAAAAACGGAGAACTGATAGCAAAAATTTCTGATGAGATTGATTTGAAAGCACACGGTTTCAGTGATTACAAGGGAGATTCATATTTGGGTGGACCCGTTGAGGCTAGTTTTTCTCATAATGGAAATTACTTGTGGGTATCAAACTATACCATGAGTGGTGACGGATTCAATAATCCCGGATGTGACGCTTGCAATGGAAAAGGATATGACCCGGGATTCATCTACAAAATAAATACCCAAACATTTCAAATTGAAAAAGTAATTAAAGTAGGTGCCGTTCCAAAATATCTTGCTATTACGCCCGATGAAAAAAAAATGGTGGTTTCAAACTGGAGTAGCGGTGATGTTTCCATTGTTGATTTGGCAACTGAAAAAGAAATTAAAAAAGTTGATGTTGGCGCGCATCCTAGGGGTGTTGCCATTTCATCAGACTCAAAATGGGCATATATCACGGTAATGGGTTCAACCAAAATTGCCCGTATCAATTTAGCGTCGTATGAAAAAACATACATCTCTAATGTAGGCAAATCACCACGGCATGTTGTGCTTTCTTCCAATGACAGCTTGCTTTATATTTCGCTTAATTCAGGCAATTCCTTATTGAAATATTGTATAGCTGATAGTACACATCAATATTGCAGTACCAATGCCGGGCCGCGCAGTATGATCTTGTCTCCTGATCAAAAATATTTGTACGTAGTCAATTATTTTGCTAACACATTTAGTAAAATAAGAACTGACAGTATGCAAGTTGTTGAAGTCGTCAACACAGGACATCACCCAATAGGTATCACCGCCAACTGGGAAGATTCAGAAATTTGGGTAGCGTGTTATGAAGGTAAAATTGAAATATTTAAAGATTTTAAATTGGCGCAAGAAAATGCACATGAAGATTTCATTTTTGAACAAGAGCTTGATTTGTTTCTGTCTCTATTTCAACCTGTAAGTCTCCCTAAAAATTCTTCTGATCAAAAAGCTAATGACAATGATATAACGTTAGATGATGAAGCTGACATGGTTACTAAAACTTTAGAAGATGAGCCTGTCTCAGCTCCGGTTGCTAAGGGCAATATTAATTCTCTTTCAAAACTGGATGTCTCAAAAATTGAGAAGAAAAAAACGGTTACTTCAACCCCATCTTCACCAAGTGTAAAATCAGATGTTAACTGTAATTATCATGTCATTGTTGGCAGTTTTTCAATTTATGAGAATGCTGTAAATTACCAAGCTGAAATTACCGGCAAAGGATATCAGGCAAAATTAATTCCTAACTCAAAAGGGATGACTTATGTATCAGCCGCATGTTTTGAAAATAGAACAGATGCCGAAAATGCCATTAGCTCAATCTATCATGACCTAGCTATCAAAGGATGGGTTTTGCAGCAATAAAATCAATGAGGTCAATACCTGTTGATCAAATCACCTTGCTGCGGAAATGAGAAAGAATGATACCGGCGGCCATTGCAACATTCAATGATTCTGTCTTTCCAAAACGTGGAATGGTAACAATTTCACTCAACATTTGCTTAACACCCGGTGTAAGCCCATGTGATTCACTGCCCATTACAATAGCTGAATGAGCTGCTAATTCAACCTGATACAAATCTTTGCCCTTTAGATCTGCCCCATAAATTTTAAAAGAATGTTCTTGCAATTCTGACATGACATTGATCAAGTTATCTTGCAAATAATTGATGCGGAATACCGCACCCATACTGGCCTGAATAACTTTTGGATTGTAAAGATCAACACTGGTTTCAGAAGCAATCACAGTTTTTACACCAAACCAATCAGCAGTGCGCAAGATGGTACCCAGATTACCGGGATCACGAACCTCATCCAGCACAAGAACGAGTTGCTCATTTTTCCAGTCAGGGATGAATCTTGGCGGATATTTTACAAGAGCCAGAATTTTATTCGGTGAAATCAGACCTGATATTCTCTCCAATTCAGTTTCAGAAACTGCATACGCATGCACATCATGAGGTATCTTGCCTTGATAATCAACCGTATAAAACACAGACTCTATGCGGTATTTTGACTGACAAAACAGCTCCTCTACCATTTTCACCCCTTCAACAAGAAAGAGTCTTGAAGCCTCCCTTCCTTTCTTCTCCTGTAACGACCTGATTAATTTTATTTCGTTCCGTGATAGCGCCATCCTGCGGATTCAATTATTTTTGTAAAGATACAGAAATGATGCTTCAACAAAAACTAAAATATCTGCCCTTTATAATCGGTACCCTGTTCATCATTGGGTGCAGACAGGCAAAATATGTTGGCGAAGGTGACTACCTGCATAAAAAAAATGAAATCAACTTTGTGACCATTTCTCCTGATGGTGATACCGTGAAGTCTGATGAGCAAGAGGGAATATATGCATCTGAAATGTATGATTTGGTAAAACCGGTTCCCAATAAAAAATTTAAACTCTTTATCTATAACCGAATTGACACGGCGAAATATACAGAGCAACTTGCTAACAAAAAACATAAGACCCAGAAAAAAAATGATCACCGCATAGAGAAAGAGAAAAAAATTAACGACCGAAGAATTGCAAAAGCGCGTAAAAAAGGAAAAGAATATTACCGACAAAAAGAAATTGAATTAAAGGAACAAAAAAATGGTTGGAGAGACTGGGTGCTGGTGCACATGGGACAAAACCCTGTTATGTATGATTCAGCCCTAGTTTCAAAATCTACTAAACAATTAGAAATCTACGTTCACAAGCGTGGTTATTTTGATGCTACCGTTACTGATACCGTGACCTTCAAAGAGAAAAAACGCAAAGCCTTTGTTGAATACACCGTTTACCTGGGTGAACCATATCGCATTGATACTTTTTACATAGATCCAATGGCTGATGGAAATGTGATTGGTGAATACAGAAAATTTTGCGAAGCAGACAAATCAGTAATTGAAATTGGTGCATTGATAGATGAAGATGTGCTTGATTTGGAACGTGATAATTTTTCGCGCTACGGCCGTGATCAAGGTGCATTTTTTGGATTTAATAAAAGTTATATCACATACGAAGTTGATACCTTGGGTGGAGGGCATAGCGCAAGAGTGGTGATGCATATTGCGCCTAAACTTGTTGAACACCCTTATTACCCTGATTCATTGGTACCAATTGAATATGGTGCATATACCGTGCGAAATGTTACTTTTTATCTGCACAATCCTGATACCTTATCTTTTAAATATGGTTTTGATTTCTTTAAAAAACGTTGTGATCAATACAATCTTAATTACGTAATAGATAATCAATACGTGCTGCTTGACACATTTGTCAACATTGACACAATTCATTTTAGAAAAGGTGATCCAAAAATAATTAATAAAGGCGTATTCATTTATAATGACGTGCCCTTTCTAGAACCTGATTTGATAGACAAAAACAACTTCCTTTACATTCCCCATTTTGCAAAGGAAGAGTATTTGGAACGATCATACCGGGCATTGTTGCAACTAGATGTCTTTAGTACTATCACTCCAATTGTTGAGGTTGATCCAAAAGATCCGCTTGGCAGAGGTGTCAATGTTACGTATCACCTCACTCCAGCTAAACGACAAACTTTTGTGCTTGAACCCAAAGTGGTAAACTCAAACAGCATTGTAGGTATTATGGGACAAGTGAGTTACAATCATAAAAACTTGTTCCGCGGTGCACAAAAACTCAAGGTGTCATTTATTGGTGGTTTTGAAGCACAACCTCTCATTGTCTCTCGTGATGGAGTTGAAGAAAAATCTTTTTCGCTAAACACCTTCCAGTGGGGTCCAAGCATTCAGTTGTCATTCCCAAAATTGGTGCCTATGACAAAAAAGTTTTACCAAAACTCATCCAAACGCGCTTTTCCAACTACCAAATTTGATTTGACAGTAAATTTTGAAAAAAGAACTGAGTTCAAGCGGCGTTTGGCGCACTTTTCTTATGAGTGGAATTTCAAAGTGAGTGGTGATGAAGGAAAGAAAGATGAATATGCTATTCGCTGGATTAATTTTGATTTTGTGCGTCTTGAAAAAACAGATGAATTCAAACTGAAACTTGCTGAGTTGAATGACCCTTTTCTGTTGAATTCGTATGCTGATCACTTTACTCTTTACAATGGTATATCATATAAAAAAGATAGTCAAAAACCCAATCAAGATAATAAATTCATTCGCATAAACACGTTTAATGCTATTCAGTCAGGCGGATTATTGGGTGCATCAAATATTGGTTCAAATAGTTTGAGTGATGATGGATTAAAACAAATTTTTGGTGTGCCATTCACGCAGTTTATTAGAATTGACAACCAATATTTATTATTGTGGAAAATCAATAAAAAACATAAACTGGCAGCACGATTTTTGGCAGGTGTTGGTTTTGCTTATGGTAATTCTCCCTCACTGCCCTATGAGCAAAGTTTTTATTCAGGAGGTTCAAATGATATTCGCGCATTTCCGGCCCGCTCAATGGCACCCGGAAGCATACGCACCTATGAAGATACCACCCGAACCACCACGCAAATTGGTGATATGAGATTGCAAATTAATCTTGAATATCGTTTCTATATCACTGATATGTTAGAAGGCGCGCTGTTTGTTGACATGGGAAATATCTGGAAAATTAAAGATGACACTACCACCATGGATGATGATTTGGGAATTTTTAAATTCAACACTTTTTGGAAACAAGTTGCTATTGGACCCGGCATTGGTATTCGCGCTGATTTTGATTTTCTTATTGTACGCTTAGATATTGCATTTGCCCTACACAATCCTTACTTGCCCGCAGGTGAAAAATGGTTTGGAACACCGTATGACACCTACTTTAGTAATTGGGACTTCAACGGAAATGGCAAAATTGACGGAGGAGATACGGATGGAAGTGATCCTGATAAACCAAACTTAGTTAAAGCCGGTGACGAATCTTATTATCCTTACTTTGCACCGCATGCGCTCAGGTTTAATATTGGAATCGGTTATCCTTTCTGACATTACTTTTTTTCATGTGCTGCTCCTCATCTCATACACCACCTTACAAGACAACTGTTTTTGAAACTACAGAAAAAATAAATTTTGCTTCTTACCTTGTTGTGAACATCAAAAAGAACAAGGCGCAAAAGCATAAAAATTATTAAACCATGAAATATTATTTTTGGATATCACTCATCATTTATTCTGTTCAGATACAGGCGCAATCAGACTTTAAAAATGTTAAATTGCCTCGTGCTGAAAAGTCTAAATACTATTATTCACAAGTTGAACCATCCATTTGCATCAATCCGCGTAATACCAATGAAGTAATTGCCGGATCAGTTTTAA
This sequence comes from Crocinitomicaceae bacterium, assembly GCA_016708105.1. Classification (NCBI taxonomy): domain Bacteria; kingdom Pseudomonadati; phylum Bacteroidota; class Flavobacteriia; order Flavobacteriales; family Crocinitomicaceae; species Crocinitomicaceae bacterium. The sequence continues at coordinate 812,193 of JADJGJ010000002.1, read as the reverse complement.
ACGATTACTATTATTCATCAGATGCCGGTGCAACTTGGACTTCAAAATCTATCAAATCAAAATACGGCGTTTACGGTGACCCCTGCATGCTGATTGATACCCTCGGCAGATTTTATTATTTTCATCTCTCAGAAATTAAAGGACAAACATTAGTTGGTGGAATGGTTTGCCAAAGATCAAACGTGCTTGAAGGCAAATTCAAATACCAAGGACACACCCTGGCTAACGGAAAATTTCATGATAAAGAATGGGCAGCTTTGAATCCAAAAACAAATGAAATTTATTTGACGTGGACACAATTTGATGCGTATGATTCAAGTGATCCAAAAGATTTTTCCTACATCTTGTTTTCAAAAACTAATGATGGAGGACTTACCTGGAGTACTCCAAAACAAATTTCTTTTATTCCCGGAGATTGCCTTGACAATGATAAAACAGCTGAAGGTGCAGTACCTGCCGTTGGAGCGAATGGAGAAATTTATGTAGCATGGTCACGCAATGATTCTATCTGGTTTAATTTTTCAACTGACAACGGAGAAACTTGGTTGTCAAAAGAACAATTTGTCACAACACAACCTGTTGGATGGGTGATTGACATTCCGGGAATTTATCGCTGCAATGGTTTGCCTGTTACTAATTGTGATCTTAGCAATTCTGAGCACCGAGGTACCATCTATATCAATTGGGCAGATCAACGAAATGGAGAAAACAACACGGATATCTGGTTAATAAAATCTACTGATGCAGGAAAAACTTGGTCAGAGGTAAAAAAAGTAAATAATGATTCCGGTGAAAAACATCAGTTCCTCACCTGGATGACCATTGACCAAACAAATGGATTTCTATATTTTGTTTTTTATGATCGTCGTGCGCAAGACGGCATACTCACTGATGTATATTTGGCATGGAGTGAAGATGGTGGTGAATCATTCCACAATACACGCATCAGCAACTCATCTTTTAAACCTAACTCAAAGATTTTTTTTGGTGATTACACCAATATTTCAGTACATAATGGCGTTATACGTCCTATTTGGACAAGATTAGACGGAACAAGTATTAGCCTTTTTACCGCCCTCATTGATCACCAGAAATTAGTCAAATAAACGTTGAAATTATCTGTTGTCATAGTAAACTATAATGTTGAGTTCTTTCTTGAGCAATGTCTCAATTCAGTATTCAAATCACTGGCACATGTGAGTGGTGAAGTATTTGTAGTTGACAACAATTCTATTGACGGTTCTGTTGAAGTGGTTAAAACCCGTTTTCCGCAAGTTATACTCATAGAAAATAAAGAGAACGCAGGTTTCTCAAAAGCAAATAATCAGGCATTAAAAATTGCCAAGGGCGAATATCATTTGCTACTTAACCCTGATACCATTGTTGAAGAAGACACCTTTGAAAAAATAGTGCGCTTCATGGATGAGCATCCTGATGCAGGTGGTTTGGGCGTTAGAATGATTGATGGAAGAGGTAATTTTTTGCCTGAATCAAAACGCGGACTTCCAACACCTCGAGACGCTTTTTACAAAATTTTTGGTTTGTCCAGGTTGTTTCCAAAATCACGCAAATTCGGGCGTTATCATTTATCATACCTCAGCCCTGATGAAACGCATGAAATAGAAATTCTTTCAGGCGCTTTTATGCTCATGCGCAAAACGGTGCTTGATAAAGTTGGCTTGCTTGATGAAGCATTTTTTATGTATGGTGAGGATATAGATTTGAGTTACCGCATTGTGCTTGGAGGATACAAAAATTATTATTACCCCGGCACACGCATCATCCATTACAAAGGAGAAAGCACAAAAAAAACCAGTGTGAATTATGTTTTCGTGTTTTACAATGCCATGATCATTTTTGCGCGCAAACACTTTTCATCTAAAAATGCCAGTCTTTTTTCTTTCTTAATCAACTTGGCAATATATTTCAGAGCAGGTCTTGCTGTTATGAATCGGTTGATTAAAAAATCTATCATTCCCTTGTTGGACTATGCAGTGATACTGATTGCACTATTCGGAATTGCTTCTGTACATCATCACTACACAGAAATTTTAGTACCTGAAAATATTCTCAAAATTGCCTTACCTGTATACGCAGGTGTATGGTTTTTGTCTGCCTTATTCAGCGGTGCGTATGACAAACCCATTAGGCTTCTTCCATCAGTTTTTGGAGCATTAGCCGGTACAGGTATTATTCTTATAGGTTATGCCTTGTTGCCAAAAGATATTCAATTTTCACGTTTGATTATACTTGCCGGCGGCATCATGGTTGGACTTTATTACTTGCTGTCACGTATCTTCTTACATTTTGTTTTACCTGATTGGCGCATTGGCGGTGTGCGCAACAAGCGCTTTGTTATTGTTGGTGACACGGATGAAACCGAACGAGTGCATCAGTTATTATTACAAACCAATTCAAAAATTTTATCCGTTGAATATGTTTCAGCCGATGAAGAAAAAGGTGATAAAAAATTTTCAGGCAGCATTAGTCAGCTTGAGCAAGTTGTAGAAATTCACAAAATTGATGAAGTCATTTTTTGCGCAAAAAATATATCTTCTCAACAAATAATTTCATCCATGCTAAATCTTGAAGGATCAGGCGCTGATTTCAAAATTGCGCAACCTGAAACTTCATTTTTAATAGGAAGCAATTCAATTGATACTAAAGGTGATTTATATGTAATGGATCTCAACCGCATAAATAAGCCGGCCAATCAACGTATGAAAAGATTAGTTGATTTTTTCAGCGGGTTGAAAATGATTTTGCTTTTCCCTCTCTTCATGTTGTTGTACAACAATAAAAAACAACTGTTCAAAAATGCAATTGGTCTTCTATTTGGCTCTGTTTCATTAGTAGGATATGCTCCGGTGAAACACATCAGTTCACTGCGTTTGCCAAAAATTAAAAAAGGCATTCTGAAAGCAAATCAACAATTCAAAGAAGGTGTGCATGATGAAGATGCTATTGCACGTATCAACCTGATCTACGCCAAAAATCACTCCATGTTAATGGATTTAAAAATTGTGATTAAAAATTGGAGAAAACTTGATCAGTCTGTCTAAGTTTTTTCAATTGAAGCCATAATTACATTGCGGCCAATAGGAGTTCAATATTTTTAAACGGAAGATCAAATACTTTACCTAAAATTTCACTGGTAAGTTTTCCTTTATAGATATAAACCCCGTTTCTAATTCCGGGATCACGTTTAATCATTTCTTTACTGCCTCCCATCTCACCCATTTCAAGTAATAGAGGAGAGAAAATATTGCTCAACGCAATAGATGCAGTTCGTGACACACGCGATGCTAAATTTGGAACGCAGTAATGAATTACGTCATGCTCAGTATAGGTAGGCTTGGTGTGATTAGTTACGCGTGAGGTTTCAAAACATCCACCCTGATCTATACTCACATCAACAATCACTGAACCAGGTTTCATACCTTTCACCATGTTATCAGTAACAATACAAGGAGTGCGTCCAAACGGAGCACGCACAGCACCAATAACAACATCAGCGCGCATGATTGCTTTTTCTAATAATTTTGGTTGAAGTACTGAAGTGAAAATTCGTTGCCCCAAATCATTTTGCAGACGACGCAATTTAGAAATGGAATTATCAAATACTTTTACTGAAGCACCCAAACCCATTGCAGCACGACAAGCATACTCACCAACTGTGCCGGCACCCAGAATAACAACTTCAGTTGGTTGCACACCGGCAACACCGCCAAGCATTAATCCTTTTCCGGTTTTATAATTTGATAATAATTCAGCCGCAATTAATACAGACGTATTGCCGGCAATTTCACCCATGGCGCGCACCACAGGAAAAATCTGATGCTCATCCTGAATATAATCCCAAGCTATGGCCGTAATTTTTTTCTGCATCAACGCCACCAACGTTTTCTTTGGATGTAAAGTAAGTTGCAAAGCAGAAATCAATGTTTGATTGCCCGGCATTAATTCTATTTCTTCATCTGTAGGTGGGGCTACTTTCAGAATGATGTTTGCTTTAAAAACTTCTGATTTGTCATAAGCAATTGAGCCACCTGATTCAGAATAATCATGATCACTGTAACGGGCATTTTCACCGGCTTTAGTTTCAATCAGAATTTCATGACCGTTACTGGTCAAAAATTGAACCGCCTCTGGTGTAAGTGCCACGCGGTTTTCCTGATAAGATGTTTCTCTGGGAATACCAATCACCAGCTTTCCCTTCTTCCTTCCTATGGCCAACATCTCTTCTTGCGGAAGCATGCTTGCCTCTTTCATGAGTGATTTCAGTGCATCAGGATCTGTTATCATACGCTTGCCGTAATTATTCTAAGTCCGTTTTGATCAGTTATCTTAGCGTGTACGCAACCATGTGGCAGAAGGTTACCCAGTTTCTCAGGCCACTCAACAAAGCACCAACAGGTATCATCCAAAATTTCTTCAATACCAATATCATAAGCCTCTTCCGGTGTTTTTAATCGGTAAAAATCACAGTGAACAATTCTGCCATGCACATCTGAATGATATTCACTCACCAGAGCAAACGTAGGCGATGACCCAAAGTCTGCTGTTTCCATTATTTTCAACAAGGCTTTAATGAACGTGGTTTTACCCGCCCCCATAGCGCCATGAAAGGCAACTATTTTGTGAGATTGCGCTTGTAAAAATTCAAAAAATTTAATCGCGGCATCTTCAAGTTGATCAAGATTTTTAACCTCGTATTTAAACTTTAAATCCATCATCATTTTGAGCGTAATTCAATAAATGGTATAATCATTTCTTCCAGTGAAATGCCTCCGTGCTGAAAGGTGTCTGTATAATAGTTCACGTAATGATTGTAGTTGTTAGGATACGCAAAAAAATCATTCTCTTTGGCAAAAATAAAACTTGAACTCACATTCTCTTTTGGCAATTCAATGTCTTCAGGGTTTGAAGAAACTAAAACCTCTTTTGCATTATAGTCAAGATTTTTTCCCACCTTGTATCTCAAATTGGTATTGGTGTTTTTATCACCTACCACTTTGACCGGGTTATCCACTTTGATAGTTCCGTGATCGGTTGTAATAAAGACACGCAATTTTTTTCCGGCAATTTTTTTCAGAATATCTTTCAATGGTGAATGATTAAACCACGATGCGGTAAGAGACCGATACGCAGGTTCATCATCTGCAAGTTCTTTGATCACATCCATTTCAGTGCGTGCATGTGAAAGCATATCTACAAAATTGTAGACAATCACATTGAGATCATGGTGCAATAATTCATTGAACTTGTCAACCAGTTTTTTTGCAAAATCTAGTTTTATTACCTTGTGATAAGACATTTTGACTTGCTTGTTATTGCGTTTCAAATTGCCCTCCAGAAATTCAGCTTCATGCATATTTTTTCCACCTTCATCATTTTCATTCATCCACAGTTTTGGAAATTTTTTAGCTATCTGCAAGGGTGTCATTCCGGCAAATAATGCGTTGCGCGCATAATGTGTTGCAGTGGGCAGAATAGAATAAAAGAGTTCTTCTTTTTCAACAACAAAAAATTCTTCAAGTAATGGACGCAGAGTTTTCCATTGATCATAGCGCAGATTATCAATAACAACTAAGAATATAGGTTCTTTACCAAGTTGGGGGAATAATTTTTTTTGTAGTATCTGATGAGATAAAAGCGGAGCATCTTCATCTCCATGCAACCAATCACGATAATTCTGATCAACAAAACGGCAAAACTGAGCATTGGCTTCTTTTTTTTGCATGTTGAGAATTTCTCTGATTCCGGCATCTGATGATTTCTCCAATTTCAATTCCCAATTTACTAAGTCATGATAAATTTCCATCCACTCAGCTGCTAATGGCCTATCATTGATGCGCATTCCAAGTTGTCTGAACTCAGTTTGATAATCAACAGATGTTTTCTGGTCAACGAGTTCTTTGCCATCCAAATGTTTTTTTAGCGACAGCAAAATTTGGTTTGGATTCACGGGTTTAATCAGATAATCTGAAATTTGACCACCAATGGCTTCTTCCATAATATGCTCTTCTTCGCTTTTGGTAATCATGATTACTGGCACTCCGGGTTTCTTGGCTTTAATCCGCGACAAGGTTTCAAGTCCAGTTAGTCCCGGCATATTTTCATCCAGAAAAATCACATCATAATGCGTAGAAGCGCTCATTTCAACTGCGTCAGCACCATTATTTGCTGTGTCAATCTGGTATCCCTTTTGTTCAAGGAATAAGATATGAGGTTTTAGCAAATCGATTTCATCATCTGCCCATAAAATTCTTGCTGCCATCTGTTGTTTTTTCTTTAGCTTTGATCCGTTAAAATTAGTCAAAAATTGCGCGTGAACAGGCAATCCCATAATAAAAGAAAAATCATCAACGATCCGGTGCATGGTTTTATTACTATTCCTGATGAATTCATTTATGATTTAATGGAGCATCCATACTTTCAGCGTTTGCGCCGCATAAAGCAATTGGGGCTGTCTCATCTGGTTTATCCCGGAGCAAATCACACGCGTTTTCATCATGCTATTGGGGCAATGCATTTGATGGTGAAAGCCATTGATGTGTTAAGAAAAAAGCAAGTTGACATTTCAGAAGATGAAAGGCTGGGCGCAATTATTGCTATTCTATTACATGATATTGGGCATGGCCCCTTCTCACACACCCTTGAGCACTCTTTGCTTGATGGAGTGCATCATGAAGAGGTTTCATTGCTGTTCATGGAAGAACTCAACAGGCAGTATCATGGTAAACTGAATACGGCTATTGAAATATTCACGAATCAACATCCTAAAAAATTTTTACACCAGTTGGTATCCGGACAATTGGATATGGACAGGCTTGATTACTTGCAACGTGACAGTTACTTCACCGGTGTTGAAGAAGGTGTAATTGGCAGTGAGCGCATCATTACTATGTTAGATGTTGTTGATAATAATTTGGTAATTGAAGAAAAAGGCATTTACAGCATTGAAAATTTTATTGGTGCCCGACGCATTATGTATTGGCAAGTATATATGCACAAAACTGTGGTGGCATCTGAATACATGCTAACCAGTATACTGAACAGAGCGAAAGAATTGTACCGGCAAGGAATAGATTTATTTGCAAGTCCAAGTCTCAAACTTTTTCTACAACATCAGGTTACCCGACAAGATTTTATTGCTGGAAGTAATTGGCTTGAAAACTTTGCCCTCATTGATGATAACGATGTGATTACCTCTGTAAAAGTGTGGCAAACCTGTGATGATAAAATTCTGGCCACCTTGTGCAAAATGATTTTGTCAAGAAAATTATTTAAAACTGAAATTACAAAAGGTGCTGTGCATGACAACCGTTACCGGCAACAAGTTTCTGATATCTGCCGGCACATGGGCATTGAAGAAAAGGATGTACACTACTTTGTCATAAAAGAAACCTTGGTAAACAGTGCGTATGATGAACGTGATAAACAAATTATCATTCTCACCCGTTCAGGTGAAACCATTGATATTGCTCAGGCATCAGATAATCTAAACATTGTCGCCCTTTCAAAACCGGTTGAAAAATCTTGCTTCTGCTATGCCAGATTTAGCTGATTGTTAAAAAAAAGTGCCTAAATCCGCTAACCCTTTGTTGAAAACTTCGTCAATCTGCCTATAGCACGATATTATTATTACTATTTTTGAAGAATGGAATTTTCAGCACAGCAAATTGCGGGCATACTTAACGGCACCATTGTTGGCAACGCAGATGAAAAAGTTGCGGGTCTCTCTAAAATAGAAGAGGGAAAACCCGGTACGCTCACTTTTCTTGCCAATCCAAAATATGAAGATTTCATTTATTCAACTACCGCTTCTATTGTGATTGTGAATAAATCTTTTGTTCCGCAAAAAGAGATCAAAAGTACCATGATTCAAGTTGAAGATGCGTATGCCTGTTTCGCAAAACTGCTAGAATTCTATGATCAGGCCACAGCAAAACAACCTGGTATTGATGAAAAAGCATCCATTGCCGCATCAGCAAAAATAGGTCAGGATGTGTACATCGGTCCATTCGTTGTCATTAGTGAAGGAGCGGTGATTGGAGATCGTTGTCAAATCTATGCCAACACATTCATTGGAGATCAGGTTAAACTAGGTGCTTCAACAAAAGTTTTTGCCAATGTATCCATTTATCGTGATTGTATTGTTGGTGCACATTGTACAATACATTCAGGTGCAGTAATTGGCGCAGATGGTTTTGGCTTTGTTCCCAATTCAGAAAATAATTACCAAAAAGTGCCACAGATTGGCAATGTTATATTGGAAGACCACGTAGACATTGGCGCCAACACCTGCGTTGACAGGGCTACATTGGGTTCTACCATCATAAAAAAAGGTGTTAAAATTGACAATTTGGTGCAGATAGGGCATAATGTTGTGATTGGTGAAAATACCGTAATGGCTGCTCAAGGCGGTATTGCCGGTTCTGCTAAACTTGGAAAAAACATGATGGTTGGTGGTCAGGTAGGAATTGTGGGCCATATTTCATTGGCTGACGGAACGATGATTGGAGCACAATCAGGCGTACCTAAAACTATTCGTGAAGAGGGTACAACAATTCTTGGTTCTCCGGCGTATGATGCTGAGGACTATAAAAAAGCATACATGGGTTTTCGTCGTTTGCCTCAAATTTTGGACAGACTGCGCGAACTGGAAAATGAAGTAAAAAAGTTAAAGGAAAATAAATAACCCAATGGCTGAAAAGCAAAAAACAATTGCCGCGGAAATTAAAATGAGCGGCGTAGGCTTACATACAGGCGAAATGGTGAACATTACAATTTGTCCTGCACCGGAAAAACATGGTTACAAATTCCAGCGTATTGACCTGGAAAATAAACCTATTATCAAAGCTGATCCGGACAACGTTGTGTCAACTGCACGTGGAACAACGCTGGAAGAAAAAGGAGCAAAAGTGTATACAACCGAACACTTATTGTCAGCTCTCTATGCAATGCATGTTGACAATGCACTTATCCAATTAGACGCACCGGAGGTTCCTATCATGGATGGTAGTGCAATGCCTTTTGTAAAAGCAATCAAACAAGTAGGTTTGAAAGAACAAGATGCAGATCGTGAATATCTTGAACTTGACGAAAATCTCAAATGGGAAGATCCTGAAAAAGGAACTGAGTTTCTTGCCGTGCCTGATAAAGAATATCGCGTTACTGTGATGGTAGATTATAAATCACCGGTGCTTGGAACGCAGCACGCCAGCATGTATAAAATTGATGATTTTGAAAAAGAAATTGCACCTTGTCGTACCTTTTGTTTTTTGAAAGAGTTGGAATATCTTGCTACAAATGGATTAATAAAAGGAGGTGATTTGGACAATGCTATTGTCTTGGTTGAACGTCCTGATATCAGTAAAGAAGAGTTAGATCGTCTGGCAAAATTACTTGGCAAAGAAAATTTATCTGTTTCTGCAAATGCAATAGGAACCCTGAATAATACGCGCCTACATTTTGAAAACGAACCTGCAAGACATAAATTGCTTGACATCATTGGTGACCTAGCTTTGGTTGGTCGTCCTTTCAGAGGTCATATTTTGGCTGCACGTCCCGGGCATGGAGGCAATGTTCAGTTTGCTAAACTACTGAAAGAATACGCTAAAAAATCTGTAGACAAGCCACGTAAATTTGATCTTGAAAAAGAGCCTTTGTATGATTCAATTCAAATAGAAAAAATGTTGCCTCACCGGTATCCATTCTTACTCGTTGACAAAGTGCTTGAGATTACAGACGATAAGATTGTCGGAATGAAAAACATCACCAAAAATGAACCCATGTTTATGGGACATTTTCCCGGTAATCCGGTTTTTCCCGGAGTATTGCAAATTGAAGCCATGGCTCAATGTGGCGGGGTTTTTGCTTTGAGTAAGGTTGATGAGCCGCATCTCTACTCTACTTACTTCATGAAAATTGATAAAGTGAAATTCAAAGCCATGATTCGCCCCGGAGATACAGTGGTTTTTGAATTAGTATTAGTATCGCCAATTCGCCGTGGATTAGTGAACATGTTTGGTAAAGGATATGTCAACGGTAAAGTGGTTGTTGAAGCTGAAATGTTAGCTCAGGTTGTAAAAGATAAAGCATGATAAGTAACCTGGCACAAATACATCCAAAAGCAAAACTAGGAAACAACGTTTCTGTTGGCCCATTTTCAGTTATTCATGATGATGTTGAAATTGGAGACGGAACGGTGATTGAATCTAACGTGGTGATATATTCCGGCGCACGCATTGGAAAAAATTGTAAAATTTATCCGGGCGCTGTCATCAGTGCAATTCCTCAAGATCTTAAATTTAATCACGAGTACACCACCACTGAAATTGGCGACAACACGGTGCTGAGAGAATGTGTGACCATTCATCGCGGAACGGTAGATAAAATGAAAACCGTAGTTGGCAGCAATTGTTTGATCATGTGTTACGTGCATATTGCACATGACAGTATTTTGGGTAATCATGTAATTATTGCCAATTATTCAGGCGTTGCAGGTCATTGTCTGATTGAAGACTGGGCAATCATTGAAGGCATGTGTGGTTTACAACAATTCACTCGCGTAGGTGAGCATTCATTTATTGCCGGTATGACCCAGGTGAGAAAAGATGTGCCTCCTTATATTAAAGTTGCACGTGAACCAATTACCTTTGCCGGAGTAAATGCAGTTGGTTTGAGACGAAGAGGGGCAAGTGATGAAACAGTAAGATTAATTGAAGATATTTACAGAAATTTATTCATTCTCAATAACTCTATTCCATCAGGAATTGCAGCCATTGAAAAGGAAATAAAAGACTGTGACGAGAAAAGAAAAGTGCTTGAATTTATTAAAAGTTCAGAGCGCGGAATAGTAAAAGGACCGATTTAGAAAAATTAATAATCAGAATACAAGAATAGATTTAATAGCATGGCAACTACAGCAGACATCAGAAATGGATTGTGCATAAACCACAACGGGAAACTATGGACAGTCGTAGAATTTCAACACGTTAAGCCGGGTAAAGGTCCCGCTTTTGTGCGTACTAAATTGCGCAATCTTGAAACCGCAAAGGTGGTAGATCATACCTTTTCTGCAGGTCACAAAATTGAAACAGTACGTATTGAGACGCGTGAATATCAATACCTCTATCCTGAAGGAACAGGATTTCATTTTATGAATAACGAAACCTTTGAACAGGTTTTCATTGAAGGTACAATGATTGAAAACCCTCAGTTCTTAAAAGAAGGAATTACCTGCATCATACAATTTCATGCCGAAGAGGAAACTCCGCTTACTGTTGAATTACCAAACTATATAGATACAGAAGTAACATATACTGAACCAGGCATTAAAGGTGATACCGCAACCAACACGTTAAAGCCTGCAACCATTGATACCGGTGCCGAAATTCGAGTACCATTATTTATTAATACAGGAGACAAAATCCGAGTGGATACTCGCACCGGAGTTTATTCAGAAAGGATAAAATAAAACATTCTTCTAAATCAAAACACTCACAGGAATTCTGCTGAGTGTTTTTTTTTGAAATGGAAAATAAAATCTCATATCAAGCCGACGGACGGTACTTTACAAGCGGGAATCATTCAGCAAAAAAACTGCTGATATGCTTGCACGGATATGGACATTTGGGTGAATATTTTTTATCACAATTTGAGTTTCTCAATTCTGATGAATACTTTATTGTTGTGCCTGAAGCAGCACATAGATTTTATTTAACCGGTACCGGCGGTAAAGTAGGCGCATCTTGGATGACAAAAGAAAATCGCGAGGCTGACATTGCAAATTATATCCGAATGTTAAATAGTGTAGTGACTGATGTATTGATGAGAAGATCATTTGAAAAAAAAATTCTTCTCGGATTTTCACAAGGTGGTGCAACCGCAAGTCGATTTTTCACTTTGGGTGATACGCTTTTTGATTCATTGATATTGTGGGGTACAGTTTTCCCTGCTGATATGGAATTAACAGCGCATGAAAGGCTTTCAAAATCCAAAAACTATTTTGTAGTCGGCAATCAGGATAAGTACTACAAGTCAGGTGAAATAAGTATTGACAGAGAAAAGTTCTCAGAATCAGGCACGAAATTTGGACTCATTATCTTTGACGGTGCCCATGAATTACATAATCAAACCTTGAATCAATTGCTACATGAAATATAATTTATCTTTCATATTGTTTCTTTTTATTCCTTTGATCATGCATGCGCAGTATGATATTACAGATACCAACACAGAAGAGGAAGAAGTAAAAGAACCCAAAATAAATTGGTTTGACATAAAACAAAAGACCTATGTTGGCGGAGATATTTCAGCCCGTTTCGGTAACCTTACTTATGTTTATGCATCACCCATGATTGGATATGATTTCTACAAAAAAATGTCAGTGGGTGTTTCAGGTATTTATCAGTTACTTTATTTATCTAATGGGGTTAGCTCACAATCAGAACACACCATTGGCGGCGGCATTTTTTTCAGGTACCGGCCAATTGACTTCCTCATTCTTCAAACTGAATTTGATCTATTGAATACGGTCAACTACACGTCAGCACCGGGCAACCGAATTAATGTTCCGGTATTCATGTTTGGCGCAGGATACGCCGGTATGCTCGGTGACCGCGCATACTATAGTCTCATGCTGATGTTTGATTTTATTGACAACGAAAACATGCCGGTTCCCAAACTCATTCCGGGCATTCCACTATACTACCGAGCAGGTTTTGCTTTCTATCTAGGCTAGAAAATTAGTCCTTCAATATACTTCTAGAAATTACGATTTTTTGAATCTCAGAAGTTCCTTCGTAAATCTGCGTAATTTTCGCATCGCGCATCATGCGTTCAACATGATACTCACGCACGTAACCGTAACCACCGTGAATTTGCACTGCTTCTGAAGTAACAGACTGAGCAATTTCAGATGCGTATAATTTTGCCATAGCTGCAGCAGTACTGAAATCTAGTCCCTGATCTTTCATGGCAGCAGCGTTCAAACACATTAAGCGTGCGGCCTCTACCTGAGTTGCCATATCTGCAATCTTAAATGCTATAGCCTGATGCTTTGAAATTTCTTTGCCAAAAGTTTTGCGTTGTTTGGAATATTGAACAGCTAAATCCAATGCTCCCGCAGCTATACCCAATGCTTGTGATGCAATTCCAATTCTGCCACCGCCTAATGTTTGCATAGCGAATTTAAATCCAAATCCTTCTTCACCAATGCGGTTTGCTTTTGGAACTTTCACATCATTAAAAATCAATGTATGCGTATCAGATCCGCGAATACCCATTTTATCTTCTTTTTCACCAACAATAAACCCTGGCATTCCTTTTTCAATAATGAGTACGTTGATTCCATGATGACCTTTCTCACGATCTGTCTGACAAATCACTAAATAGGTTGAAGCTTGTCCACCATTGGTAATCCAGTTTTTTGTACCGTTCACCAGATAGTGATCACCCATATCAATAGCTGTTGTTCTTTGTGAGGTAGCGTCAGAACCGGCTTCAGGTTCACTCAAGCAGAATGCACCAATTTTTTCGCCCTTAGCCAAAGGCACCAAATATTTTTGTTTTTGTTCTTCATTTCCAAATTTCTCAAGTCCCCAGTTTACAAGTGAGTTGCATACAGACATGCACACTGCAACTGATGCGTCAACTTTTGAAATTTCTTCCATTGCCAATACATATGAAACCGCATCCATTCCGCCGCCACCATATTTAGGACTCACCATCATGCCGAGAAAACCAAGTTCACCAAGTTGTTTCAATTCTTCTTTGGCAACTTTTGCTTCGCGATCTCTTTCTATTACACCCGGTTTCAACACATTTTGTGCAAAATCTCTGGCTGCGGCTTGTACCGCTAATTGTTCTTCTGTCAATTTGAAATCCATATTCTCAGGTTTGAGTTTGTAATAAAACTAGTGTCCAAATTTAGCACATATTTATTTGTACTGACAAAATTCTGGCTACCTTCATTGCTCAATTTTTTATAGCGTGCAACGACCCGAAAATTTAACTGACATACAAGCCATGGGTGTAATTGGTCTCATGTCAGGCACTTCAATGGATGGGCTTGATTGCTGTTATGCCGAATTCAGCCGCGCAAACGGTCAATTTTATTTTTCAAACATGATTGCGCACACCTATACCTATGATGAAGACCAAAAAAAATTTCTGCGCGCAGCATTTCATAAAAATTCAGAACAGCTAAAACAAACAGATCAACAATTTGGTTATTATCTGGCAGAAAAAGTGAAGCACTTTATCCAACAGCATCATCTGGAAAATAAAGTTTCTCTCATTGCATCACACGGACATACGATATTTCATGAACCGGCAAAAGGAGTCACCGTGCAAATAGGTAACGGCTCAATCATGAATCAACTAACGGGTATTAGGGTTATCAATGATTTCAGAATCAAAGATGTTCAGCTTGGTGGTCAGGGAGCTCCCTTGGTTCCGGTTGGTGACCAATATCTGTTTGCTCAATATCCGGCTTGCCTTAACTTGGGAGGATTTTCAAATATCAGCCTTATTCATCAGGGACAGCGCGTTGCATTTGATATTAGTCCTTGCAATTTACCACTAAATATAGTGTGTGAAAAATATTTGAATGTGCCTTATGATCATGCAGGCTCCATTGCAGCCGGTGGTAAATGTTATGACCCTTTGCTTCAAAAACTGAATACAATTCCATATTATCAGCAGCAAGCCCCTAAATCATTGGGTTATGAATGGCTAACGCATGAGTTTATGCCGGTTGTTGAAGAATTTCCTTTGCCTATTGAAGATTTGCTGAGCACCCTATGTCAACACATAGGACATCAAATTGTCCGTGTACTTGATGAAAACCAACTAAAAGAGGTTTTGGTAACAGGGGGCGGAGCCTATAATACTCATCTTATAAACATCTTGAAAAAATCTGCCTGCAAAATTACACTACCTGATACCGCAATCATTGATTTTAAAGAGGCTTTGATATTTGCCTTCCTTGGATTTTTAAATTTTCATGATTCGATCAACACCTTTAAATCAGTGACGGGAGCCAAAGAAGATTCGATGGGCGGCATCCGCCACTTTAGTCATTAACATAGTTTGGTTAAAACTTTTTGAATAGATCATCTATATTGAAAATTCAAAGCAGAAAGATTTTCTAATTTTGGTTCTTTAAAATAGCTGATTCATGATTGACTTGCTCGAAAAATTCGAGAATAAACGTCCCGAAATTGTATTTGAATGGAAAGATTCTGAAACCGAAGCAGAAGGCTGGGTTGTGATAAATTCACTCCGTGGCGGTGCTGCAGGTGGCGGAACACGCATGCGCATTGGTTTAGATAAAAGAGAAGTTGAGTCTCTTGCAAAAACCATGGAAGTTAAATTCACCGTTGCCGGACCACAAATAGGTGGCGCAAAATCAGGAATTAATTTTGACCCTAAAGATCCGCGCAAAGAAGGTGTGCTCAGAAGATGGTATGCTGCCGTTACTCCTTTACTTAAACATTATTATGGCACAGGTGGAGATTTGAATGTAGATGAAATTCACGAAGTAATTCCAATCACTGAAGATTGTGGTGTTTGGCATCCGCAAGAAGGTGTTTTTAACGGCCATTTTCAACCACGAGAAGCACAAAAAATTAACCGCATTGGTCAATTGCGCCAAGGTGTGTTAAAAGTAATTGAAGACGCTTCCTACTCTCCTGACGTCAACAAAAAATATGTTGTTGCTGACATGATCACCGGTTACGGGGTTGCTGAATCAATCAAACATTATTATGCAATTTGGGGCGGTGACATAAAAGGAAAACGTGTAATTGTTCAAGGTTGGGGAAATGTTGGTTCTGCAGGTGCTTATTATCTGGCACAAATGGGAGCAAAAGTGGTTGGTATCATTGACCGCGTTGGTGGATTAATCAAACCTGAAGGATTCTCATTTGATGAAATCAAACAACTTTTTTTGGAAAAAAACGGAAATGAATTGAATGCAAAAAACATGCTTTCATTTGATGAAGTAAATTCAAAAATTTGGGATGTCCCGGCTGAAATATTTATTCCTTGCGCAGCCTCACGCCTCATCAGCAAAGACCAAGCTGAACGAATGATTAAAGCCGGCGTTGAAGTTATTTCATCTGGCGCCAATGTACCATTTGCTGATAAAGAAATATTTTTTGGCCCTATTGCTGCTGAAACAGATAAGAAAATTTCAGTTATTCCTGATTTCATTTCAAATTGTGGAATGGCAAGAGTTTTTGCTTATCTGATGAGTTCTGATATTCCAAAATTAACTGATAAAGGAATTTTTGAAGACACGTCAACGACTATTAAAAATGCTTTAGTGGCTACATACGCAAAGAATAAAAATAAAACCAATATTGCCCGCAGCGCATTTGAAATTGCACTGAACAAACTTGTAAACTAAAATAAAAAGTAAAACCTAAAATCAATTGTATGGGAATTGAATACATCATGGTGATCATATTTATCCTAGGGTATATTATGATTGCAACTGAACACTCCATTCATATCAACAAAGCTGCAAGTGCCTTGTTGATTGGTATGTTGTGCTGGGGACTTTATGCTTTATGGCCTGCTGAACACTTGAAGGTTGATACAACCAAGTCATTGCATGAGCTGGCACATGACCCAAGCATTGCAGAACGAACTCCGGCATTGGCAAATTACATTCATGAAGAAACCATAACGTACGATAAAAAAGCATCAGCTGACCCAACCATGTCGCCTACGATACCGGCTGAAGAAACGAATGCAGAAATGCATCACTTTGTTGAGCATGGACTATCTCACCATCTTTTTGATTTGGCAGGTATTCTGTTGTTCTTGCTTGGCGCAATGACCATCGTTGAGTTAATGGATGCTCATGGCGCATTTGAAGTGATTACTTCTAAAATCTCATCTACAAATCGCGTTACTCTTCTATGGATTGTCGCCATTGTTACTTTCTTTCTTTCTGCCGCATTAGATAACCTTACAACCTCCATTGTCATGATTTCAGTTATCCGAAAATTGATCAGTGATAAAGAAACCAAGTGGATTTTTGGAGGTTTCATTATCATAGCTGCAAATGCCGGCGGTGCTTGGTCTCCAATTGGTGACGTTACCACCACCATGTTATGGAATAATGGACAATTGCCTGATTCAATGGCGTTGATTACTCATGTATTTTTACCTTCTATTGCCTCTTTGGCTGTGCCACTATTGATGGCTTCATTCTTTTTGCGCGGAAAAGTTGAACGTCCCGGAAAACACGATGAACATGGACATCATCACGGTTCATCAGTGAGTACCAGAGAACGCAATATCATCTTTGTTCTTGGTCTGGCAGGCTTACTTTTTGTTCCGGTGTGGAAAACCATGACGCATTTGCCTCCTTACACCGGCATGATGTTCAGCTTAGGTGTTATTTGGGTTGTGAGTGAACTCATGCATAAACGCAAATCAGATGAACATAAAAGAGGTTTATCTGTCATCGCCGTATTACAAAAAATTGATACCTCTAGTGTATTATTCTTCTTGGGAATTTTGATGGCCGTTGCTGCCTTACAAGAAGTAGGTCACTTAACCGCTGCTGCACATTTCCTTGACAAAGCGTTAGATGGAAATATGTATACCATCAACGTTTCAATTGGTCTTCTCTCAGCAATTATTGATAACGTGCCTTTAGTTGCTGCTGCCCAAGGAATGTATCCATTGGTTGAAGGAACTGAGTTTGCAGTAAATGGAACTTTTTGGCAATTCCTAGCATTCTGTGCCGGTACAGGTGGATCCATTTTAATTATTGGTTCAGCTGCAGGTGTTGCCGTGATGGGCCTTGAAAAAATTAGTTTTGGTTGGTATTTGAAAAAAATAAGTGGCTACGCTTTAGTAGGATATCTTGCCGGCGCTGCTGTATTTTATTTCATGACTTAGTGTAACAACTGATCATAGATTGCGTTAATTTATCTAAAACCTATAGATTATGAGTTTTTTCACAGTATTGCTTCAGACCGGTGATTTAACCGGAACAGACAACCAACAGGTTGCTGAAGGAGTTAACGAGCTGACACGTGATATTCCATTATGGGATCTCGTTTTAGCCGGTGGATGGACAATGATTCCACTCGCCATTCTTTCTATCATGATGGTCTACATTTTTGTTGAGCGTTTTCTCATGATTCAAAAAGCATTGAAAGATGAAAAAAAGTTCATGATCAAGGTGAAAGAATATTTGGTTGAAGGCAAAATTGATGCTGCCCGCGCACTTTGTCAGCAAACAAATAATCCGGCGGCACGCATGGTTGAAAAAGGTATTTCACGCATTGGAAAACCCATGAAAGATATCGTAAGTTCAATTGAAAACGTGGGTAAATTAGAAATTTACGATCTTGAAAAACGCATTGGTTTTTTAGGAACCGTTGCCGGTGCAGCCCCAATGATTGGATTCCTTGGTACAACACTTGGTATGGTGAAAACTTTTCACGCCATGAAATTTGAATCAACAGTAGAATTACAATCAATTTCCGGCGGTATTATGGAGGCGATGGTAACCACAATTGCCGGTTTGGTTATTGGTATTTTGGCTTTCATGGCTTACAATTTCATGGTATCAAAAGTTGACAAGGTGATTCACCACATGGAGGGCGCCTCTATTGAGTTCCTTGATTTATTGAACGAACCGGGCAAATAGTTGTATTAAACCGTAAGATATGAATCTGGGAAGACGAAATAAAGTAAAAGTTGAAGCCGGAATGGCTTCAATGACCGACTTGATATTTCTGATGATGATTTTCTTCATTATCATGAGTACCATGAGTAATAAAACTTTGCCGGTTGATTTGCCATCAAATGATTATACTGATCCTTCATCAAAAACGGGTGTTGTTGAAGTTGGAATTACCGGTGACAATAAATATTTTTTCACAGAAGAGGCTCCAGAAAATTATACGATGGAAGAGATGATTCCAATTCTTGAGCAGAAAATGGCAGACAGCGGACAAGATGGTTTAAAAATATCAGGAGACAAAACGGCTAATTACGAGTCTATCTTTTTAGTAATTGCACTAGCGAAACAAAAAGGATGGAAACCCGTATTATCATACGCAAACTAGTCTAATTTAAAAAAGAGGGAGGGGAAATATGAACGTGATCACGAAAAGTCTAAAAGCATTAAAAGAAGAAGATCATCGCAGGGCATTTTATGCCACCATGATTTTCATTATGCTGTCAACATTGTTTTTTCTATTAGTGAGTATGGAAGAGCCAGACCCTCCGCTCACAGAAAAAGTTATTCCCATTGAGTTGGAGAATATCATGATACCTGAAGAATTATTTACTGAAGAAGCACCGGGTGGCGGTGGATCAGATGGTGGACCAAGTCCGGTTGATCAGCAAGTAGAAAATTCAGCAGAAGAAGAAACCACACAGCAAGAACAGAGTGTACAAGTAAATGCGGGCAGTGAAAATCAAACTGAAAACGGAGTGAATAATCAACCGCAACCTGACCATTCATTAGGTTTTAACGGTGATGGCGGTGATGATAATGGCAACGGCACCGGTACCGGATTTGGTGATGGTGATGGCACCAACGCAGGTAACGGAAATGGACCCGGAGGAGATGGCGTATCCAACCTCAACCGCAAAATCACAACCAAACCAACCTTTAATGGAAATGTGCAAGAAGAAGGGAAAATTGCATTAGACCTTTGGGTTGATGAAAATGGAAATGTTGTGCAAGTGCGTTACAAAGAATCAAAATCAACCAGCGGAAGCGAATACCTTATTTCATTAGCAACACGCGCGGCAAAAACCATTAAATATGAGAAAAAACCCGGCGCCGTTAAAGAATATGTAGGCTACCAGATTTTTGAATTTAAAAAAGTTTGATGACTTATTCTGAAACGCTGACCTGGCTTTTTTCACAGTTGCCAAATTATCAACTGCAAGGACAATCAGCATACAAGCCAGGACTTGAAAACATAAAAAAATTAGTTGAACTGACCGGTTCTGAAATTCTTCAGAGCCGGTTTTTTCATGTAGCAGGTACCAATGGAAAAGGTTCTGTCTGCAATATGCTGGCAAGCATCATGATGGAACACGGTTATAAAACCGGCCTATTTACATCACCTCATCTGCATGATTTCAGAGAGCGAATACGCATAAACGGAAAAATGATTTCTGAAGAATTTGTCACAGTCTTTGTTGAGCAAAACAAACAAGCCTGGGCAGAAATAAAACCATCATTTTTTGAAATCACCACCGTGATGGCACTTTCTGCATTTAAGCAGGCAAAATGTGATATATGCATTATGGAAACCGGATTAGGTGGTCGCTTAGATTCTACCAATATCATTACACCGGAAATATCAATTATCACGAACATTGGTTTGGATCATACCCAATTTTTAGGAGATTCCACAGAACAAATTGCCTACGAAAAAGCAGGCATCATAAAAAAAAATATTCCGGTTGTAATTGGAGAATGCACCCATGAAACCAAACCTGTTTTTGAACGCGCGGCAAGTTTGAATGATGCGCCAATTTATTTTGCCGGTTTGGTATCAGGTTTCGTTTCTGATTTGAAAGGAAATTTTCAGCAAAAAAATATTGCAACGGTGATGAAATCCATTGAAGTATTAAGAGCAAAGGGTTGGAATTTTATGCCCAAAAAAATCAGGGATGGATTTCAACATGTCACCAAAAACACCAACTTCACCGGGCGTTTTCAAAAGTTACAGGATAATCCTGCGGTAATAGTTGACGCAGCACATAATGAAGATGGAGTAAAAACTTTATTTGCTGAAATCATGCAAGTAAAATTTGATAAACTGCATTTGATTTATGGTGCGGCAAATGATAAAGACGTGCGTAACATCTTCAAACTTTTTCCTAAAGATGCCCTTTATTATTTCACTGAATTTGATTCAAAAAGATCACTCCTTGTTGATGATTTTATTTCCCTCGCCAAAGAATTTAAACTGAATGCAGATTTCTATTCAAGTTCGGCAGATGCAGTTGCTGCTGCTTATGAAACCGCCGGTGAAAACGATTTGATCTTAGTGTTTGGCAGTTTCTATCTGGTTCAAGAAATTTTACCGAAAAAAAATTAACCCGCATTGGCTAATTCCTTCCTCCCTGGAGGGAGGAAAATCTGTGCGTAAATTTTTCCGGTAAATTGTCTCTGCTAATAGCATCCTCCCTTGAGGGAGGACCGAGGCGGGTGACCGTTTTGCGTTGCAATAACCCTAAGCATCTTTTTTTGAATGGCATGCTGTCACCCTCCTTAATCCTCCCTCAAGGGAGGAAAAATGTGCGTAAATTTTTCCGGTGAATTGGTTCTGCTAATTCCTTCCTCCCTCAAGGCACTTGCACTTTTGCTATAAAAATGCTGTAGTAGGCAAGTTGCGACCTGTCCCCTACTACAACCAGATTGAATAAAAAAAACCGCCCCAAGTGGAGCGGTTTTCTAATCAATCGTAAAAAAATTATTTCATTTCTTCTTTGGTGATTTCACCGTAAGAAACAGGGTATTCAGTTTCGTTAGCTTTTACAAAAACAACGCCCAATTTTTTGTCAACTTTTACAACAGTTGCTTCATTGAAAGAAACAGATGTTATAGCCCAAACTTTATCACCTGGTTTTACATCTGGTACACGAGGAACCACTTTGCAATCAGCTTTAGAATATACTTTCATTTTGCCTGCAAAACCACAAGTCAAAACTTTATCACCAGAAACTTTGATGATGGTAGCAGCTTCATAGCCCCACTCAGTTTTTACTGCAATCGTATTTCCTTCTTGCCAATCATCTGTGATTTTTACAAATGTGTCAGGATCTAATTTGTACTCAGTTGCACCAATTGATTTTCCACTTTCATCATCCGTTGCAGGATTATCATAAGACAAATCAAGGTAACGTACTTTTGGTGATTTAGGATCAGATGCATCAGTTACAATAGCACGTTGCATACCTGAACCGGTTTGCCACCAAGTGAGCACAATATCACCAACGGCCGCAGTTTGACCTTTAGGAATATTGATCACCATAGAGTTTGGCATTTTTTGCACGCCATCAAAGGTGAACTCTACATCAGACTCAACTTCACCTGCTGCAGACATTACTGCATCGTAGAAAATGAGTGTTTGATCAGCCGGCACTTCTTCTTCAAAAATGCTGGTGTACATGCCCCATGACGGACACAAAACGTGATTTCCAGGTTCTGATGTCATGCCCACGGTTGGAAAATCCCAAGGAGTCATCCCTGGAGCAAGAGTCATTTTACTAGCTGTGTCAGCAACTACAGCTGTGTCATTTTTAGTTGAATCAGTGGTGTTTGTGTTATCACCACCACATGATGTTGCAATGGAAGCAACCATCATTCCACTCAATGCAATAGGTGAAATGATCAGGAGGTTTCTTTTCATAGGATTACTTTTCAAATTTAGATTACGGCTCAAATATATTTAGTTATTCCAGATAATATATAGCGGTTGACAAATAATGCAGCATGTTGAAAAATCCTTAACTTCGTATTTATATGAAATTCCTGCATCATTTAGTAGTATTATTAGCTGTTTATCTAAGTACATCACCTGTAAATGGTCAGGTTCCGGCGTATTATAGCGGCATCAATTTTTCACAAAGCGGTTTACCTCTGAAAAATGACTTGGCAAATTTGATTATCAGCACGCATACTAGTCCGGTTACGTATGATGATGTTTGGACAATTCTTCAACTATCTGACCTTGATCCAAGCAACAGCGCAAAAGTATTATTAGCTTATGGATATGATGATACTGACGGCAGTGTCTTTAATGATCGCACAAGAACAAAAACCAATTATGGCGGTAGCAGCGGACAATGGAACCGAGAACACACATTTGCCAAATCATTAGGCAATCCTGATCTTGGTACATCTGGTCCTGGCAGTGATGCGCATAATTTACGAGCCAGTGATGTTGACATGAATAATATGCGAGGAAGTTTACTTTTCGCTGATGGCAGTGGCGATGCCGGTACTGTGGGCGCAAATTGGTATCCGGGTGACGAATGGAAAGGTGATTGCGCACGAATCATCATGTATATGTATTTGCGTTATAGCTTGCAATGCAGACCCTATTTTTGCGCAGTGGGTGCGGTCAATTCAGTTGATGCCAATATGGTTAACGTATTATTAGACTGGAATGCTGAGGATCCGGTATCTCAACTGGAAGAAACGCGCAATGATGTTATTCAATCATACCAGGGTAACAGAAATCCGTTCATTGATAATCCATACATCGCAACACGCATTTGGGGTGGTACTGCTGCCGAAGATACTTGGGGCGGTTTGAATACTGAAGAAAATACAGATGATGCTTTTACTGTATTTCCAATTCCTGCCAATGAACATGAAATTTATGTAACCATTAGCGAGCAAGTGGAGTTAATCAGCATTGAATTAGTGAGCACTACCGGTCAAAAAGTAGAAACTTATACCATTGAAAACACGGAGACTGCAACATGGCATATCACCGATGTTCCTTCAGGATATTTCATTATCCAATTGAATACCGCTGACATGGTTTACACAAAAAAACTAGTTGTGCTGTGAACAGAAAGATCAAAGTAATTTGGGATTTTTACGGAGATAAATCTCAAAAAACCGCTGAGCGCCATGCTGAACATGTTGCTGAATTTATGGAGAAACATAAACTTCCGTTTTTTGAAACGGGTACTGCGTCAGCAGCAGATTTTCATACCATGTCTTTTCTCACGGTTTCTGAAGAACATGTCTATACCGTGCGTGATGCGTTAAAACCTCAACGGGCTTTTATAGTTGAATAGATTTTCTGATTCAAAAAAACTTCTTTAATTACGCTTCCATGTACCTAATTGGGTTGCTTCGCTTTTCTTCTCCAATGTTTGTTTCTGGTCCATGACCACAATAAACAACAGTCTCGTCTGGCAATGCAAACATGGTGTTAAGAATGGATTTTTTTAAAGTCTGAAAATCACCACCGGGTAAATCAGTTCTTCCAAAACTGCCTCTGAAAAGAATATCGCCATTAATGACAAAATGATTTTCAGCGCTGTAAAACGCAACATGCCCCGGACAATGACCTGGACCAAACAACACCACAACTTCAGAATTTCCGAATTGTATTTTCTCACCCTCTTTGATAAAACGTGTTGGTTCAGGTGATGGTTGATATCCGGTGAAACCATAAACATGCGCATAATTTACAACAGATAATAAGGTGTCCAAATCAGCTTGATGAATAGCCAGATCCAACTTAAATTCCTGCATAACAAAATAATTACCCAGCACATGGTCAATATGACAATGCGTGTTTAACAACAAAACCGGTTTTAACTGGTTATTTTCTATATACGATTTCAGATACTGTTGTTCAGCCCTGTCATAACAGCCGGGATCAATGATGAGCGCCTCACCTGTTTCATCACTCAAAATGATGGTGTTTTCCTGAAATGCGTTAAATACTAATTTATGAACCTGAATCATATATGAAAACTGATGCTTGCACAAAGGTAACAAACATGCCTTGATATTTGTATCTTTACATTTCAACAGATGAAGCAAAACCTGCTATATGCCTTTGTGATTTTTCTTGTACTGAATTTTTCAGTGACAGGTTTATCACAATTTTATCAAGGTTCATATCAGGAGTACGGTAAAAACCGCGTTCAGTATAATGGCTTTTCATGGAAATATCACAATTACCAACGCTTTAAAATTCACTATTCAGGCATCAATGATGATGTGGCTGTTTATGTTGCGCGCACCATGCATCACTATTTGACGGATGCTGAAACAAAATTAGATTATATTTTCCCTGAAAAATTAGATGTGATTGTGTACGAAAGTCAATCTAAATTCAGACAAAGTAATTTGGGAATAAACAATGAAGACTATAGTAATGTAGGAGGCAGCACCCGCATTGTGGGTTCAAAAATATTCATGTATTTTGAAGGTGATCATGAATCATTTAACCAGAATATTAAATCAGCGGTTTATGAAGTTTTAATTAAACACATGCTCTTTGGCGGAGATTGGAAAGACCAATTAAAATCAACCATGAATTCAGGGATTCCAACCTGGCTTGAAAAAGGACTAATTTCATACTTTGTAAAAGAGTGGGATGAAGAAACAGAAAGCCGTGTAAAAGATCTTATACTGACAAAAAAAATTGATAAGTTCAATAAACTGACGGATGAAGAAAAAGCATTTGCAGGTCACGCAGTATGGAATTACATAGCTGAGACACATGGGGCCACCATTATTCCAAACATCATTTACATAACGAGGGTAACTAAAAATATTGAACGTGGTTTTTATTCACTCCTCAACATGGATTTTGCAAAACTTACCCGCAATTATATTTCATTTTATCGTGCACGCTATGTTGAAGAATATAAAAATCAAACTGAGCCTAATGGAGACGCTGTTGAATATAAAATAAAAAAAGAATCAGTTTATTATGAAGTAAAAATAAGTCCTGATGGTTCTAACATTGCCTATGTTGAGAATACGCTGGGCAGATATCGTGTAAAAATATTGAATACGGAAAGCGGAAAAACAACTAAGGTTTATGCAGCCGAGCCAAAAATGGAGCGCATACAAGATTACTCTTATCCGGTGATTGGGTGGCATCCGGGTGGTGCCGCCTTGACTTTTTTTGCCGAGAGAAAAGGTAAACTTTGGATGTACATTTATTCACTTGATGATAAATCATTGGTTGAAAAAGAAATGAAAGAATTAGACAAAGTACTTGACTTTGCTTACTCACCTGATGGAAAAAAAATTGTTTTTTCAGGCGTTGTTAAAGGTCAATCGGATCTTTACTTACTTGATGTTGGATCACAGACCAGAAAACAACTCACGGACGATATTTGGGATGATTTGCACCCACAGTTTATTGAACAATCTTCACGCATCATCTTTTCTTCAAACCGATTAAGTGATACCATTTTCAAAAAGCCGGACATTGATTTTACCCAATCAAAAAGAGATATCTTCATTTATGATATTAAACAAGCTGATCATACGTATAAATTTCTTGAACAAGTAACCAATACGCCAGATTGGGATGAATCACAACCATACGGAATTGGTAAAAATCAATACGTTTTTTTGAGTAATCAAAACGGAATATCCAATCGGTTTTTTGCAAAAAAAGATAGCACCATTAGTCATATTGATACTACCATTCACTACCGCACACAAATTATTGTTTCACCGCAAACCAATTATGTTACCAGTATAGTTGAGCAACATATCAATCAACAAAATGATATGGTGTATGTGGTGTATCAAAACAGTCAACATAAATTTATTACTACTAAAGCAGATACAAGTACTCTGGATGTAATTTGGAACACCAGCTATATCGACAAGCGGAATAAAAGAAAATCGCATAACAATCAAGTACTGGAACTTCAAAACGCACCATTAGATACAGTGTATATTGGCGACATGAAATATCAACGTGTGATTGTAGAAATAGGTGAAGACGGAGAAAAAATTGCAAACCCTGAATTGAAAGATGACAGCACAAAAATTGCAGGACAAATTAAGAAATTTGAACCACCAAAATTCTCTATTTATCAAGTGAATTTTGCCAAAGATTATGTGCTATCACAATTTGATAACAACTTTTTATTTCCAAATTATCAGCCTTACTCAGGACCCGGTTCAGTCTATTTTAATCCGGGATTGAATGCGCTATTTAAAATTGGTGCCAGCGATTTATTTGATGATTATAAACTTTTAGGAGGAATCAGAATTCCTACCAACTTTAATTCAGGCGGAGAATTTTTATTCATGGCGCAACACCTGCGTTACCGATTAGATCATCGCTTAGTAATTTACAGGCAAAAATCTATCAATTCAAGTGGTTTTTATAAAGCATTTACGCATGATGTACGATATCGCATTTCATATCCTTTCTCTGAAACATTTGCCTTGCGAACCACATTCAACGTGCGCAAAGATCGGCAGGTTTTTATTCCGTATAGTGATAATTCTCTTTTGCTTGAGTCTCGCAATTCATATAATTCCGGCGTGAATGTAGAATTGGTTTTTGACAATACCATTCCAATGGAACTAAATATTCAGCGCGGTACCCGATTGAAATTTTTTGCAGAGTATTTACAAGAGCTTGGAGGAAATTACGATCCAACATTTAACTTGGGATTTGATTTTCGGCATTACCAACGCATCACTCGGAATTTTATATGGGTTAATCGTTTAGCCGGAGCCACTTCATTAGGAGATCGCAAATTGGTATATTACATGGGCGCTGTAGATAATTGGGTGCTGCGTTCAAACCCTGACTTTGATCAAGACATTACGGTAGATCCAAATCAAAATTTCGGTTTTCAAACTATTGCAACACCTATGCGAGGGTTCATTCAAAACACACGCAACGGAAATAGTTTTTTATTGTACAACACTGAACTGAGATTACCCTTATTTACTTTTTTCTCAAGCTACCCAATTAAAAGTGATTTATTGCGACATTTTCAACTCATTGCTTTTGGTGACATTGGCACTGCGTGGACTGGTCCACACCCTTTCAGTCCTGAAAACTATTTCAACACACAAGTGATAAATGATAAACCCATTACCATTAGTGTTGAAAATTTACGTGAACCAATAATTGGCGGAATTGGATTTGGCATGCGGTCAAAAATTTGGGGATATTTCGTACGATTTGATTTAGCCTGGGGCATTGAAGATCTTGAAATTCAAAAACCATTACCTTATTTTTCATTAACAAAAGATATATGACAGTACAAACAATTATTCTGCTTATTTTGATAGGTCTATTTGCAGGCTCAGCCAGCGGATTCATTGGAATTGGAGGCGGCGTAGTAATTGTGCCGGCGCTGGTTCATTTGTTAGGCGTTACGCAACACACTGCGCAAGGTACCAGTTTGCTTTTGATGTTGCCTCCTATTGGAATACTTGCCGTGATGAATTATTACAAAGCCGGGCAAATTAATTGGACTTATGGTATCATCATTGCCGTTGCTTTTGTGATTGGCGCGTACTACGGCTCAAAACTTTCTCTTAAACTCAATGCCAATATTGTCAAATTGATTTTTGGAATATTTATGCTCTACGTTGCAGCTCGCATGATTTATTCAAGTACAAAAGGTGGTTTCAAAAATGAAGATGGAAAATATACAACAACGCGTACACGAAATACGTGATGAAATAATTGCAATCCGGCGTCATCTTCATCAGCATCCTGAGCTTTCATTTGAAGAGGTGCATACATCGGCTTACATTCAGTCAAAACTGCGTGAATGGGGAATACCTTTTCAAGCCGGTATTGCGGGCACAGGTGTGGTAGGTATGATCCATGCAAACACATCAGATGATACTTGTATTGCCTTGCGTGCAGATATGGATGCTTTACCCATTTTTGAATTAAATGAAGTGGATTACAAATCAATCTATCCCGGTAAAATGCACGCCTGCGGACACGATGTACACACAGCTATTTTGTTAGGCACAGCAAAAGTATTACAAGAATACAGGCACGAATTAAAAAAATCAGTTAAACTCATTTTTCAACCCGGAGAAGAAAAATTACCCGGCGGTGCAAAATTGATGATTGAAGCCGGTGTATTGGAAAATCCAAAAGTTGAAAAAATAGTTGCCCTCCATGTTTTTCCTGAAATGGAAACCGGAAAAGTTGGACTTAAATCAGGCATGTACATGGCGTCTTGTGATGAACTCCACATTACGGTTTACGGTAAAGGCGGACATGCTGCCATGCCAAAGTTGAACATTGATCCGGTATTAATTGCCAGTAAACTAGTTGTGGCTTTGCATGAATTACCTGCAGCGCATTGCCCTGAAAACACCCCTTGCGTGCTGGCAATTGGCCGTATTGAAGGTCTGGGTGCAACCAATGTAATTCCTGATTACGTGACATTGCAAGGTACGTTTAGAACCATGAATGAAAAATGGAGAATCAAAGCCCATGAACTCATCACAGAAACAGCAAAAAAAATTACACAAGCATCCGGCGCATCTGTTGATATAACTATTGAACGCGGCTACCCTTATCTTGAAAATGATCCCGATCTCACTGAACAAGTAAGGTCTGTTTTAAAAAGCACCTTAGGTGAACATGCTGTTGAAGATTTACCCATTAGAATGACCGGTGAAGATTTCTCATTTTATGCACATAAAGTACCTGCAACCTTTATCCGGCTTGGGGTGCGGAATGAGCAACGCGGTATTGTTCACGGGGTGCATAATGCACGGTTTGATATTGATGAAAATGCGCTGAGCACTGGTATAGTTGCTTTGTTATCAATTGTTGACACAAATATTTAACCTTCTGTTTAGGCTGTTAAGGTCATTTTCTGGCATTTTATTTGTATCATTGCAACACAAAATCAAAAAATTATGAAAAAATTATTTGTACTTGTGGGTGTAATTGGGGCTTTCTCAGTTCTCACAGCATGTAAAAAAGATTATGTATGTTCATGTGAAGGAACCGTGTTAGGCATCCCTTTCAGTGGTGTAGACACAACTTATTCTGACATGACTAAAAAAGATGCTGAATCAGAATGCAACAAAGGTGATGCAAGTTTTGGTTCAGACTATGTTGACTGTGAATTAAAATAAATTAACTTAAACTAAATATCGTATGAAAAAAGTAGCTTTAGCTCTAGTAGTAGTTGCAAGTGCGGTGGTTTTCACTTCTTGCAAAAAAGATTATGTTTGTACTTGTTCTGGAACTGTACTCGGAATTCCATACAGCGGTGCTGATACCACCCTTGCTGACATGACTAAAAAAGATGCAGAATCAAAATGTGATTCTTTTGAATTCTCAATTGGTTCTGACAGCCAAACTTGCGAATTGAAGTAATTAATTAATCTTATTTAATGACCGTTTCTCAACCGGGAGACGGTCATTTTTTTTTGCTTAATTTTGTTCTATGGTTCTCAGAATATTGTTCAGCTTGATATTTTTCAGTGCAAGTTTTATTGTACCCTTTTATTTTGATTTGCTCACCATTAGTTTGGTAAAAGTCGGAACAGGATGGGTGGCAGCAACTATAATTTTACGTGCACTTTGCATCCTTTCTGTTTTCATTTCATTATTGATTCTGAAAAATACATTTTCAAAAACCAGAAAAATCTCTTTAGTCATTGTCTTTTTGATAGCCTTGCCAACAGGATTTGGCATCTCGTTTATCTCTCCTATTTATCAGTCAGATTACGGTGATTTGACAGATGATGTTCAATTAGTAAAATTAGATGAACTAAAAGCAGAGATTGGTAATTTTCTAAGCAGCGACAACAGCTCTACGCTATTGTGTTTTTTCACTACCACATGTCCTCACTGCAAGGTGGCAGCAGAAAAAATTGGCATTAATCAAGAGGCAGGACAAAAAATAAAAGTGGTCTCAGTTTTTCCTGGTGAGGTTGCTGATACCGAAAAATTCATTGCTGAACACGGCGGACAACAATTTGATGTTCGGTATGTAAACAACGATCAATTATTTGTAGAAACTTCAGACGGAGTTTTCCCTTCCGTATTTCTAATAGATAATAACGGCAATACCCTTAAACACTGGACAGGTGATAACCTCAACTATTCAGGCTTAGACTACCTACTGAACCTTGAACAATAATCAAGTTCAACTGTTACCTTTGTAAAAAAGCGACGTCTTGAAAACTTTTGAAATTCCGCAATATTACCGTTCACCTGTTATAAGCAGAGTGAAAGCCATGCGCAGCGCCAAAGATAAATTGAAAAAGGACTTCTCTCCTACCTTACTCAACTTTGGCAATTCACAAATTATACTTGCAAGACATTTTGGATTCTGTTACGGGGTTGAAAACGCCATTGAAATATCTTATCGAGCCATTCATGAAAATCCGGGAAAAAAAATTTATTTGCTTAGCCAAATGATTCACAACCCGGAGGTGAATGCTGATTTGATTGCAAGAGGTGTACAATTTTTACAAGACACGAAGGGCAATCAAATTATTCCTTTTAACCAATTAACAGCAGATGATATTGTGATTATTCCGGCGTTTGGAACAACGCGAGAAATTGAACAAGAATTACGTTCACGCGGAATTCAATTGGAAAAATATGATACTACTTGCCCATTTGTACAACGAGTTTGGAAAAAATCAGAAAAATTAGGATCTGATCAATACACCGTAATCATTCATGGCAAAGATAAACATGAAGAAACACGCGCAACATTTTCTCACACCAATGAATTTGCCAAAGCGCTTGTCATTCGTGACATAACAGAAGCAAAACAATTGGCAGAAGTCATTCTTGGAACATTAAATAAAGATGGTTTTGCAAGAATATTTACCGGAAGATTTACGGAAGGATTTGACCCGGCAATTGATTTAAACCGCATTGGCGTAGTTAACCAAACCACGATGCTAGCCAGTGAAACGCAAGAAATTTCAGATTACTTGCAAGAAATTATGGTTCAGAAATATGGTGCCTCTGAAATAACAAATCATTTTGCAAGCACCCGTGACACCTTGTGTTATGCAACCAATGACAACCAGTCAGCCACGCTTGAATTACTGAATCAACAAGCAGATATTGCAATTGTAGTTGGAGGTTATAACAGCTCAAACACATCACATTTAGTAGAATTATGTGAGACTAAATTTCCAACCTACTTCATACAAGATGAAAAAGAATTAATATCAGAAAACGAAATTCACCATTTTGATCTTCACAGTAAAGAAATGAAAACCACATCAAATTTTCTGGTTGATAATAGCGTGAAAAACATCATTGTCACCAGCGGCGCATCCTGCCCTGACGCTACGGTTGATAGGGTTATTCAGAAAATACTCACGTTTACAAAAGCAAATAAATCTGTTGATGCAGTATTAGCAGAATTGATGTAAAGAGATTTCGACAAGCAGAAAAGTTTAGATTTCAGTTTACCGTTTTCAACCACGAAACAAGTTTTGCCAATGCCCTGCCTCTGTGAGAAATTTTATTTTTTTCATCCAGTGACATTTCAGCGAAAGTCTTTGTGGATTCGTTTGGTTTAAAAATCGGGTCATATCCAAAACCTTTTTGACCAGATTTTTCTTCCAGAATTATTCCATTAACAATTCCTTCAAATAAAATTTCTGTTCCATTTACAATGAGAGCAATTACTGTTCTAAATTTTGCGTTGCGGTTGGATGTATTTTTAAGTTGATTTAGAATCAGATTCATATTCGCCTCTGCACTTTTTTCTTCTCCAGCGTAACGTGCAGAGAGCACGCCAGGCTTACCATTCAAGGCATCAACTTCCAATCCGGTATCATCTGCAAAACAATCGACACCAAATTTTTGGTACACATATCGCACTTTGATTAACGCATTTTCCTCTAATGTCTTTCCCGTTTCCGGAATGTCATCGTCACAATCAACATCTTGTAAGCTTTTGACAGCGAAACCTCCAGGCATCATCATTTGAATTTCGATGGCTTTGCTTTTATTTTGAGTTGCGAAGAGGAGATTCATAACCTATATTTGTGCTAAAATATTGCTTAAAATTATAATTGTTAACTTTATAGAAGAGGGCGGAATTAGTATTTTTCATTCGAATTTGCGCAACAAATTTAATTTGCAGCTCAATTAAATGTAAAGGTAGAACAAAAAAATAATCGACGAAATATGGCGGATTCATTAACTCAAAAAAAAATTCTTGTTATTGTTGGAACAAGGCCAAATTTTATTAAAGTCTGTCGTTTTAAAGAAGTTGCAAACCACTATGAAAATTTAGAAGTAAGAATTGTACATACAGGTCAACATTATGATCAAGCTATGAGCAGCGTGTTTTTTGAGCAATTTAATACCCAACCTGATTTTTTTCTTGAATTAAATTCTTCTAGTCCAATAGTTCAAATCGCAACCGCAATGCAGAATCTCGAGCGTCTAATTTTAAATACTTTTAGACCTGACTTGATTATAGTTCCTGGAGATGTAAACTCTACTCTGGCTGGAGCATTAGTTGCAAATAAAATGAATATTCCTTTAGCTCATCTCGAAAGTGGACTACGATCTAACGACTTAACGATGCCTGAGGAAATAAATCGCATTTTAACGGACCGGGTCTCAGATTATCTATTCATTACCGAAAAATCTGGTGCAGAAAATATTCAACTTGAAAAATTAAAGGGCAAGTCCTTTCTAATCGGAAATACAATGATTGACGCGATTAATAAGTTTGAAAATGAAATTTCTAACTCAAATATTTTAAGTGAATTAAAGCTACAAAGTGACTATATTTTAATGACCATGCATAGACCTTCAAACGTGGATCAAAAAAAAGATTTAAAAAAAATAATCAGCCTAATTAATTACTTAGGTCAAAAATATCAAATTGTTCTTCCTATCCACCCACGTGCCAAGAACAACTTCAATAAATTTGATTTAGAGAGTGAACTGCGACAATGTCAGAATTTAATAATAACGGAACCAAAAGGATATTTTGATTTTCAGGCGTTGATTAAGAACTGCAAATTTATTTTAACGGATAGCGGCGGCATTCAAGAAGAAGCAACTTATAGACACAAACCTTGTTTAACGTTAAGACCAAATACTGAGCGCCCGATAACTATAGATATAGGGACAAATATTCTGGTCAAATTTACGAACACAGACATTCAAAAAGAAATCGATAAAATTGAAAGCGGTGATTTCAAAAAAGGTGCAATCCCTCACTTTTGGGACGGAAAATCTACCGAGCGTGTATTTGAGATTATAATGAATGAAATTTTTCGATGACTTCTGTTCAATTTTTGGTCAAAACTTTGATAATTATATTTAGAAATAACTCTTTGTTTTATTCAATCTGGTATGTTGACTCAACCTCTTTAAATTTTACCTTTGGTGAGAACTTTGTTTAATGAAGCCTATGTGTGGAATAGTTGGTGTATTGTGTTTCGGCGAGAAAAATGTAGAGATTCAAGGTCTGAAGAAAATGACGGATGCACTTGCCCATCGTTGACCTGATGGAGAAGGGCAATGGATAAACTCAAAAGCAAATGTTGGTTTTGGACACAGACGTTTGTCAATCATAGATTTGTCAGAAAGAGCAAGTCAACCTATGACTTATCTGAATAGATATACGATCACATTCAATGGCGAAATTTATAATTTCAAAGAACTAAAATCAGATCTTGTTAAAGACGGTTATCAGTTTCATTCAGATAGCGATACGGAAGTATTATTAGCGCTTTACGATCAGAAAAAAGACAAACCCTGATTGAGCTTGATGGTATGTTTGCTTTGGCAATATGGGATGATGTTGAGCAAATTCTATTTTGTGCAAGAGATTGATTTGGTGAAAAACCTTTTTATTAACATGTTTCTAATGAGGGGTTTTATTTTGCTTCTGAAATGAAAGCGCTTTTTGCCGTTGGTATTTCTGTTGATGTTGACCCATCTATGATTTCGAATTTTTTGTTGACAGACTTAGTTGTTAACCCAGAAAACGAAAGTCAAACATTTTATATGGGGATTCAAAAATTGCCAAAAAGTTGTTCGCTCAAAGTTGGAATTTCGGGCGTCGCCCTACAGGATAAATGGATGGAACAAGAAGACAACATGAATCTGATCAATCTAGCAGTTGAAACATTGATTAAAAGCGGCTGGTTGAACAAAGATGTGCAATTGCCTACGAAGTTTCATTGGAAAATATTAATGTTATTTAGTCTTCTTAAGTTTTCAAAAACTGATTTTGGAAAATGCTAAGTTCATTTGTAAAAAACAGCGCGATCTATTATTTGTCAACAGTTCTGACAAAGGGAATTTCTTTTTTTTATTGCCCTTTTACACGCACATTTTTAGTAAGGCTGATTTTGTAGCAAAGTTAAATCAGAAATAACAATTTCATAGCGTATAATTTGAAATGAAAAACTTTTTCAAAATCGCACGTGAAGCCTTCATTATTCCGTACATTTGAAACATTAATCATTGATTGACACCGGATGTGCGGAATAGCAGGCATTGTGAGATTTGGCGGAAAGGTTCATACTGAAGAAATTCAGAAAATGAATCATCTACTTCGTCACCGTGGACCAGATGGAGAAGGAATATGGATAAACGAGCAACAAACAGTTGGACTTGGACATCGCAGACTTTCAATTATAGATCTTTCAGAAAATGCCGCGCAACCTATGAGATTTGCAAACCGATATAGCATCACGTATAACGGTGAGATTTATAATTACAAAGAACTTAGAGAAGAACTCATTAAAACCGGCCAATCTTTTAAATCTACCGGTGATACAGAAGTTTTATTAGCACTCTATCAAAAGCATGGGGAAAAAATGCTAGAAAAACTGGATGGCATGTTTGCTTTTGCCATTTGGGATGAACAGGAACAGAAATTATTTTGCGCCCGAGATCGTTTTGGAGAAAAGCCATTTTTTTACTATCAGTCTAACGATGCGTTTTATTTTGCGTCTGAGATGAAGGCGTTGTTTGGGGTGGGTATCACGGCTGAAATTGATCTGTTCATGGTATCAAATTTTTTAGTGACTGATTTGGTTGTAAATCCAGCAATAGAAACGCAGACATTTTATAAAAACATTAAAAAACTCCCCAAAGCACAATGGATAAAAGTTGACTATCAAGGAAAATTAACTACGTGCAAATACTACAGTGTTAATCGCAAAATTGACAACATTAATCTGGATACTGCAAAAAAAATTCTTTTCGATCATCTAATAAAAAGTGTTGACAATTGTATGACCTCTGATGTTCAAATTGGATCAACATTGTCTGGTGGGATTGATAGTACCATTATTCACTCACTTATTAGTGAATCTTACCTTAATCACTCAGAAAACTTAAAAAATAAACTATTCTCGGCCAGGTTTAATGATCAGGGATTTTCCGAGAATCACTTCATCGATATCGTGAGTAAAGAAATAGCAGGAGATTACAAATCAGTTTTTCCGACATTTGAACTTATTACACATGATTTGGAAAAAATATTCTATCATCAAGAAGAACCCTTTTGGTCAGCAAGTATGCTAAACCATTTTGCAGTAATGAGATTAGCATCTGAATCCCACATATCTGTTCTTCTCGAAGGTCAAGGTGCAGACGAAATACTGGCAGGTTATCCATGGCACAACAGAATTTATTTGCAAGAATTACATGCCAAATCAGATCAGAGTTCTGAATTAAAAGGCAGATTGGATTTAGCCGGAAAAATAAAGAAAAGCAGTCCAAGGCTACATGGCTTGCTACACACTTTGAAAGTAAAATTGAGACACAATAAAATTCTGCGTTCTCGCGTGCATTCACCTTGGAGTAAAATATTGGATAAATCCTTTATCAATTGTCATGGATTTGATCACTTTAATTATCCAATTCAAAAACCAATTCTCAATGATGTATTATATGCAGATTTAAACAATTATTATATTGAGACGTTAGTTCGAATAGGTGACAGAAACTCAATGGCTTTCTCAATTGAAACAAGATTGCCCTTTCTGAATCATCATCTGGTTGATTTTTGTTTCAGTTTGCCTGCAGAATTTAAAATAAACCAAGGATGGCAAAAATTTGTTCTGCGTAAAGCTTTTGAAAACAAAATACCAGATGCAATCTGCTGGAGAAAAGACAAGATGGGTTTTGCTCCTCCGCAACAAAAGTGGTTAGAACATCCAGAAACCGTGAAACTAATTGATGTGGCTATTCAGGCATTACAAGATATTGGCTGGATAAGGATCAAAGCTAAAATTCCGCCTGCTGCAACTTGGAAAATTTTGATGCTATATAGTTTGTACAAATTCTCTAAAACAGATTTCTCCAAATGCTAAGATCATTTGTAAAAAACAGCTTCATCTATTATCTTTCCAACGTTCTGACAAAGGGAATTTCATTTTTTTTGTTGCCATTTTATACCATGATGTTTTCTCAAGGTGATTATGGAATCCTTGAAATGATCAGTGTGCTTTCTACATTTGCTATTGTAATATTTAGTTTACAAATACAAGAAGGTGTTGGTCGCTACTATAATGAACTTTCAAGTGCATCAGAGATTAGAATTTACACTTCAACCGTCGCCTATTTTGTACTATCTTCCTTCAGTGGATTTTTCATTCTTACTCTTGTTTTTGCAAATCAACTAAGTTCCCTGATATCCGTTAATAGTGAGCTCTTAGTTCTTGCAGCAGCATCTATTTCACTGAATGGAATCTTTTATTTTTCACAAAACCAGTTGACATGGAAAATA
This sequence comes from Crocinitomicaceae bacterium, assembly GCA_016708105.1. Lineage (NCBI taxonomy): Bacteria > Pseudomonadati > Bacteroidota > Flavobacteriia > Flavobacteriales > Crocinitomicaceae > Crocinitomicaceae bacterium. Next base: position 774,933 of record JADJGJ010000002.1, on the reverse strand, counting down.
CTCCCTTTGAAACAAATGATTTGTGCCTTAGTTTACAATCTTACTACAATTTCATTAACCATACTTCTTGTATTAAAGTTCAAGTATGGTATTGAGAGTATTTTTATCAGCCAAATAATAGGTGCCTTTATTGGAATTTCCTTAGGCTGGTTTTTCACCCGTCAAGATTTTGGAATTGTATTTTCCCCTGTTGTCCTCAAAAAACTTCTGCACTTTTCCCTACCAATGCTACCGAATGCAATAGGGATTTATGTTTTTCTCATTATTGATAGATTTTGTATTGAACATTTTGTTGGTCTTGAACAATTAGGGTTGTACAGTTTTTCATTAAAAATGGCTTCTATCCTTAGCATTGTCCATCTCGGTATGTCAACAGCATTGGCTCCTCTGATATATAAGCACTATAAGGAGTCTGATACACCACAGAAAATTAATTCAATTTTTCGTTACTTTAGTTTTCTCTCATTTTTAGCAATTGCATTTATAGGTATTTTTTCTTTACAACTTACACACTTTCTTGCTGGAAGGTCAGGATACGAAAATGCAATATTTTATGTCCCAATTCTTCTTATAACACTTCAGTTTGCAAGTTTAAATCAATTTTTTCCCGGACTAATTATCGCAAAAAAAACCAAAATTATCAGCGTGATCTCTATCGGAACAGGAATACTCAATCTGGCAATTAACCTTTTGCTTATCCCGAATATTGGTATCTTAGGCGCTTGCATTGCAGGAATAATAAGTACCACACTTAATTTAATTCTCATTAGGCACTTTGCATCAAAAGAATATTATATTCCTCTTTCTATGTCTAAAGTATTTTTCAATGTTATTGTAATATTATTGATTGCCTATTCAAATATCTATTATCAGTTAGGATGGGGGATAGAGGTTTTACTCTATGTACTATTTGTTATATTTACATCCATGTCTTTTCTGAACAAACATGACCTAATTCGTGGCGGAAAATTAATTAAATCATGGAGGAACCACAAATGATAATTATTAGTTTCTTCTTTTCATTTTAATCCATATGGAAAACCAAAAATTGAAAATTGTTTTCGTTTGTGGTTGGTACTCCAGTCCGTTCGGATATATGGCAAATTATCTTCCCAGGGCACTTGCTCAAAAAGGTTGTGATGTGCACATTGTTACAAGTACTTCCCAAAAATTCAGCACCTCTGCTGATTATAAAAACACTTATGAAACTTTCCTTGGTCCTCCATATACAGATGAAGGAGTGTACCAAGAAAATGGTGTAACAATTCACCGTCTTCCGGTCACATTTTTTAAAACTGAAGTTTTACCTAAAAAAGTATTTAAAACTCTAAGAAAAATCAAACCTGATGTCGTTCATATCTTTGACATAGGCTCACTACTTACGTTTAAATTAGCTGTCTTCAGCCTGTTTTTAAAATATAAATTTATCAACTCAAATCATATTCACTACTCCGTTTTTCCCATGTTTCGCTCATGGAAAAACATGAGTTGGATAAAAAAAACTAAATGGAAATTACTTCACACTTTACCCGGTAAATTTATTTATCGTCAAACTTATCTTTCAATCTGTCCACATGAAGAAGGGCGTGAATTAAGTATTCTATTCTTTGGGTTTAAAAGAAATAAAACACTTGTTAAAAGCCTTTCTGTTGATACGCAAGTGTATCACCCGATTTCTCTGCGTGATAAAAATGAACTAAAAATGAAGTATGGTTTTGTAGAAAACGACTTTGTTTTAGTTTACTCTGGACGATTCAGTGAGGATAAAAACCCTCTTGTATTGGCAAAGGCAGTTGAGATTTTAAACAAGAATAATTCAAAAATAAAAGGTTTGTTCATAGGCAACGGACCACAAGAAGATGAAATTAAATCTCGGGAAAGTTGCGTCATCCACCCATTTACAAATCAGGAAACTTTGTCAAAACTTTATGCCATGTCCGATGTTGGCGTATGGCCAAGACAAGAATCTACAAGCATGTTGGATTGTCTTGCTTGTGGATCACCAATCATCGTAAATAGTACAGTTGAGGTAAAGGATAGAATAGAAGGCAATGGACTCTACTTTGAAATTGACAACGTCAATGATTTAGCAATTCAAATTGAGAAATTATATAATAGCCCTGAATTAACTAAATCATTTTCTGAAATGGGCATAAAGAAAATTCAGGATAAGTATAGTTGGTACAAATATGCCGATGATTATATCAATTTATTAAACGGTAATGTGAATAATCAATGAGTCTACTGAATAAATATTATAACTTCCGGCAAAAACTTGCAGACATGTTTGCCAATAGACGACTGCGATCACGGGTGTGTCATGAGCAATCCTATTTTTACTCTTCTGCTAAAATCAATAATTTTCAAAATAACAAAGAAAATATCTCGCTAGGCAAAAACTGCCATATTCGTGGTGAACTTCAAATTTTTGCCTACGGAGGTTCTATTCACATGGGCGATTTTGTTTTTGTAGGTGAAGGATCAAGAATTTGGTCAGGCAATAAAATTCAAATCGGTAATCATGTTTTAATATCACACAACGTAAATATCATTGATACCAACTCTCATGAAATTGATCATCTTGAACGAGCTCAAGGTTTTCAGGATCTTCTTCAAAATGGTCATCCAAAAAATCAAGGTTCTATCTTGACTGCACCAATTATTATTGAAGATTACGCATGGATAAGCTTTAATGTGATTATTCTTAAAGGAATTAAAATTGGTAGAGGAGCTATAATTGCTGCCGGCAGTGTGGTAACGGATGACGTACCTGAATTTACAATGGTGGCCGGTAACCCGGCACGCGCCATAAAGCAACTCAACACATGACTTGGGAAGAAACCATTTTGCATATACGACAAGTACCAGAATTCAACAGCTTGGTACGAGATGCTTATTTGGGCGCAAATCTCATTGATAATGTAGAAAGGTATCAGACAAGTCATGAATTTAAGGCTTTACTCAAGCTTATTCAATACCATCAAAAAACAGGTAATGAAAAGATACTTGTAGAAATTGGTGCCGGTAACGGAATTGCAAGTCTTGCTTTTTTCAATCATGGCTATACGGTTGTGGCAGTTGAGCCAGACCACAGCGATACCATTGGTGTCGGAGCAATAGAGAAATTAGCCAAACATTTTCAATGTGGTGATAAACTGAAAATAATTACCAGTTACGCAGAAAACATACCCTTACCAGCAGCTTCAGCAGATATAGTTTTTTGCAGACAAGCATTGCATCATGCGCATGAACTGAATCAATTTGTATCTGAAGCGTCCAGATTGCTGAAACCGGGTGGAATCTTCATTGCTATTCGTGAACATGTTCTGTCAGACGAAAAAGATTTAGATACGTTCTTACAAAATCATCCATTACAAAAATTTTACGGAGGAGAGCATGCATACACAAATGAACAGTATCTTCATGCCATACGTTTAGCAGGTCTTGATAGAATAAAAATTCTCAAGCATTTTGAAACCCCCATCAACTATATGCCACTTGACGAAAATATTTTCAGAAAAAAACTGGGTATACTTGGTACGTTCAAATTCATTCAAAAAATTGCTTTGAACTATTTGGCAAAAAAAGAGAAAAACAAACCCGGAAGATTATATACCTACTTAGCGTATAAACCATGAAAAAAATATTGATCACCGGTTCAAATGGCTTTATTGGTTCGCATGCAAAGAGATATTTTACTGATTCCAATTATGCCGTTTATTCGTGTGATACCGGTAGTCAGCAAGATCAACAAAATTATTTCAGTATTAATATCAATCAGCCCGATTACAAAAAAATATTCGCTGCAACAGATTTTGATTTAATAATTCATTGTGCCGGTACAGGAAGCGTTGCCTATTCATTTCAACATCCTGACGATGATTATTTGAGAAATACAACATCATGTTTCCAACTGCTTAAAGCCATGCAGCAGGCTAACTCAAAAGCAAAATTTATATACCTTTCAAGTGCAGCCGTGTATGGAAACCCGCAAAGTCTTCCGATAGCAGAAAATTCGCAAACAAATCCGCTATCGCCGTATGGAAAACACAAATTACTTGCTGAACAAGTTTGTAAAGAGTATGCTGAACTATATAATCTGAAAATTTGCGTGGTAAGGATCTTTTCAGCCTATGGTGAAGGCTTAAAAAAACAATTGCTTTGGGATATTTATCAAAAATTCAAAGAGAACAAAAATAAAATAACGCTATTTGGGAGTGGTAATGAAACACGGGATTTTGTGCATATTGATGATGTTATGCTCGCATTGAGTATAATTGCCGAATCCAACCAAACAAAGTTTGAAATTTATAATATTGCTTCAGGAACAGAAACTAAAATAAAGGCTGTAGCAGAAACATTACTAAACGAACTGAATTTTAAAGGAGAGTTGTTTTTTAATGGTGCGACAAAAGCAGGTGATCCAACCAATTGGAAAGCCGACCTCAGCAAAATGAATGATCTCGGATTTGCACCAAAAATAAGTCTGGACGAAGGCATCAAAAGATATACATCATGGTTAAAAGAATTGGAATATTAGTTTTGGGTGATGAGCGCTGGGCAGGTGGTTTGTATTATCCAATTCACGTTCTTCAAACTTTACAATTATTAACTCATACAGATCGTCCAAAGGTTTATGTTTTTTATGGAAATGATTCAGCCAAACTAAACATACTCAAATTAAATCTGCCGGATGTTGAAGTGATTGCTTATAACCAAACACCGCTAATTTCAACTTTCCATAAAATAATCAGGAAGATATTTAAAATAGACTTTATCACCTCTTCTTTAGCTAAAAAATATCGCCTGGATTATATTTATCCATATAATTACAATGCTAAAGTGCGCGGACCGGTTATTCCCATTGCATGGTTTCCGGATTTTCAGCACAAATTTTTACCGCAGTTTTTTACACAGAAAGAAATCAACCATCGCGATCATTACCTTGCCACTTTCAGTGAACGTGTTCATCACATTGTCTTTTCAAGCCAAACTGCGTTGAAACATTATATGAAGTTCTATCCTGAGTCCAAGGCAGAAATTTACATATTCAAGTTTGTATCTTCCGTAAGCAATTCATTGCCTGATGCAGAATCCACCAAAAATAAATACCAGATAAATAAACCATTTTTCATGGTGGCTAATCAATTCTGGAAACATAAAAATCACCTCATTGTGATTGAAGCCCTTCATCTGTTGAATCAAAAAAACAGGCTGTCTTTTGATACCGTCTTTTCAGGAAAACAAGATGAACCGTACTTCAGTGAAGTTAAAAAGTTAGCCGTAGAATTCAAGCTTCAGAATCGGGTTCATTTTATCGGTTTTATACCAAGAGAAGATCAACTCTGCCTCATGAAAGAAAGCTTAGCAATTGTACAACCAAGTTTGTTTGAAGGTTGGAGTACGGTGATTGAAGATGCTAAATCTTTGAATAAACAAGTAATTGCATCTGATATTGAAATTCATCAAGAACAACTTGAGAATATGGGACTTTTTTTTAAGCCCAATGTCAGTGCTGAACTCGCTGAATTGCTTGGCCGATTAGCAGAAACCGGTGATGCAAGCAGAATTTTTTATGAATCATTTCACAACCGCGCCGTAGAATCAGCTCAAAGTTTATTAAAAATATTTAAGGAGTAAAGGGCACATAACAACGGTAATCTTTTTGGCCAGTCACTTCTTTCATTTCATGCAGTGGTACCGCTGTATATCCATGTGATGCAAGCAAATTAAGACAAGCCTTTTCAACACCGGGAACATGACAATCATGCGTCGCCAGAATTAGTTCGGGTTTGTATTTATTCAAAGATTCAGCAAAACCTATTAAAGCGTCCAACTCTGCGCCTTCTACATCAATTTTCACAACAAAATCTTTTAACTCATATTTTTCAATTAAATGATCCAGTGTTATGGTATTCACTTTAATTTTTGGATATGAAATGTAAAGCGATGATTCTTTCACATAGGTATTCGCTGATGGATTTCCTGAGTCAGAAAATTCAACCACACCACAAGATGAAGATACAGCACAATTTACAACTTCAATTTTTGATGATTGATTCTTCAGTAAATGATCTTGAATCAAATTCACATTATAAGGCAGTGGTTCAACAGCAATTATTTTCTGATCTGACCTGATTGCATATTTTTCAGCTATCAAACTGAAATAACCCGCGTTGGCCCCAATATCAATGAATGATTTTCCCAATTTTAAGTTTGACACTAGCCACTCAGCAAGCTCACTTTCGTAATTGCCCGTCAAATAACGTGTATCTGAGACAAGATGTGACCAAAGAATGCCACGCCCATACCCGGCTTTTATTCTGGAAAAACCCTTCGGATTGAATTTAATCTTTAATCTTGCAGCAATTTTATTCATCATCCCCGGCATATTTCACCCACTAAATATTTTCACTTGTAAAGATATCCTATTAATTTTGATCTCAACTTGAAATGGAACCAGTTTTCTCTGTCATCACCGTTCACTTCAATCAGCTTCCCTGGTTGAAATCCACGGTCAACAATGTGTTGGCTCAAAAGGGATTTGGTGAGTTAATTGAGTACATCATTGTGGATGGTTTGTCTAATGATGGAACGTTGGATTATTTGCACAGCATTCAATTTCAAAATTCAATTCATCGCATTATTGGTCGTGATAAAGGGATTTATGATGCCATGAATAAAGGAATTGCACAGGCTAAGGGAAAATATTGCATTTTCATGAATGCCGGTGACCATTTTTGTGAGGATGATATTTTATTCCATATTCACACCACCGTTTCTGAATTTGATGTTTTATATGGCGACACAGAAATCAATTATCATGATTTTACACGAACCGCCAAAGCTTTGCCTTTAGAGAAGTTTTGGAAATCACTGCCGTTTGTGCATCAGAGTGTGATTGTTAAAACAAGTTTACTTAAAGATCATCCTTTTGATTTGACTTGGCGTTATTGTGCAGATTACGAACAGCTGGCGTCTTTGTATAAAAAAAATCACTCATTTCAGTACCTGAATAAAACCATCAGTGTCGTGATGGCCGGTGGCGCGTCTGATATGAACAGAACAAAAGCAACGCGTGAGGTTTTTTCAATCGCAAAAAAAATATTTAACATCGGTTTCGCAAAAAAAATTAATTTCAGATTCCGAATTTTTTCAGGTTGGTTAATCAACGGAGTTAAAAAAATATTACCAAAAAAAGCAAACGGAAAATTAGCCCGTGCAAAATATGTTTTGAAAAAGTGAAAATTCTTTTTGTACAAAATATTGAAGGTATTGCAGGTTCTGAAAAGTACTTCTGGCACATCATTCCTGCTTTGGTAGCTAGAGGTTGGAACATTGAATTTCTAAGTGTACACAAACCTGAATTTAAAGATATTTCAACAGAATTTTCTTTGGGTCTGAGAAAACAACATATTGTTGTGCATGAAGTTGAGACGAAATCTTATGTCAGTCTGAAACTATTAAAAAATATAAAAAAAATAATTCTTGACAATCAAATTCAACTCATTCACTCACATTTAATTTATGCTGATTTTTGGTCAGCTTGTCTAAAATCTTTTTTTAGATTAAAACATATTATCACGGTGTCCACGCTTCATGGATATCAGGAAAATATATATACCGAGTATTGTCTTAAGCCAAAAGAAATTCCGCACAATCGCTATTACCGCATTGCCAAATTCACATACCAACGCATTGATCATGTTTACGCTTGCAGTGAGGGTTTGAAGAATTTTTTTATTGAAGCTGGGATTCGTTTTCAAAAAGAACCCGGTGTAATTCATCACGGATTTGATTATGCAATCATTCCTGCAGTAACAAATCATCAAGATGAGCAATTTGTTTGCGCCATTCCCGGAAGATTGGTTCCACGCAAAGGTCACATGATGGTATTGCGGAAGATTCAATATTTGACAGCGCATATTCCAAATTTCAAATTACTAATTATTGGAGATGGATCATCAAGAGATGAGCTGCAGAAATATTGTTTAGATAACAACCTTCATTCGTATGTGAAATTTATTGGCATGGTACCTGATGTTCGTCCGTTATTATTGTCAGCAGACTTGGTACTGATTCCTTCATATGCAGAAGGTCTTCCGCTGGTAATATTTGAAGCCATGAGCCTTTCAAAACCTGTCATCGCATTTAATACTATTGGTCCGTCTGAAGTAATTGAAGATGGAAAAAACGGATACCTCATCAGCCCGTTCAATGAACAAGAGTTTGCAGAAAAAATTGTTCAGCTCTCAAAAAAACCGGATGAATTAATTTCAACAGGAAAGCTTGCCAGAGAATATGTCTTGAAGCATCACTCACTAAATAACATGGTTGACGAAACGATTATGTTTTATCAATCTATTTCATAAAAAAGACGAAGTGATCAATGCTGCAAAACACTATTGAATCTTTTTAAATTCACGTCCTTTTTTGACAATGTAAAACAGTAAAAAGAGGAAACAAATTTGAGATGGCACTTTGTACCTTGCCAATGCACCGTAGTTGTACGAAGTAAATCCAACGGTAAACCCAAAAATAATGGAGAACACAAATAAAAAGGTAACCACCGGATGACTGTGTAAAAACTTTCTAAGATCAGAATCCATAATATAGTAGCGAAGTGAAATTAATAGCAGTACCAGAATAAGTGTTCCTTCAACTGCTGAAAGCAACATAGACACACTGCGCGATTCCCATAAAAAAGGGCGGATATACGTGTGTGAAAGAGCTTCAGGTGCAACTTTGATTACGCCTGCTGCTGTGTACTCAACATGACCTCCGCCTAATGTATAATATGAGCCACCAAGCATTTGATGCCAACTCTGAAATCCTTTTACCTGCTTCTCCAAATTCTCTATTCGGTATTTTTCTGAAGCCTCAGCGATTTGTACCACCCCAGCCAAACTCACCATCATCAAACTCGTCAACAAGGCAGGCATGAGAATTCTTCTCAAAAAAGGCACTTTTATTCTGCTTTTGTAAAAAACATAAGTTGCCAATGCCAAAGAAGGAACCTCACAGATAAGTACATATGGTTTCACTCTGAACATGATGTATCCGCTAAGGATGAGAATGATATAATATTTCAATTTGTTCTCCCGATTTAAAACAAGCTTGCAGTAATAGAGAAGAAAAACTGAAAATGAAGCAAGCGTAATTGTATCCTTTAACAGCCCTGATGACCAGATCAGAATTCCCGGAACACAAGTTAAAACATAAAAAGCAGCGCGATTGATTTCAGGAATAAATTCTTTAACAAAACGCATGAGCTGCCAGCAAGCAAATGCGCCTATGAGACCAAAAAAAAGATTGAAGAGTAATAAACTTTTGAAACAAAAAAATCCAACGATAGATACAATTTTCACAGTGAACCATTCTTCAGCCGTATCGTAGTACACAATATTATCAACGTAATGCATGTACTCCGGATCAATTTGCGCTGCATCAGAATTCAACAAAGCAAAATAGGCAACTGGATCATCAAAAAACACATTTGTTAAACTATATCCACCTTCCCAATACGCAATAGTATCACCCACTCCTTTGAAATAGTATACATAAATAACTGCAAAAAGAATTCCGCCAATAATTCTAACCATGTACAACCAAATAAATTCTTTGGCCTGTTTTTGATTGTATCTGAAAAAAGCATAAAACCAAATGATGGCAAAAAAAGCCACCAGATAGCCTGCAGCCATTATCCAGTCAATCAGTGAAATCATATTATTTTATGGTAAAAGGTATACGAATGATACCCGCTATAGTTATCCCCCTACCCATGATGATAAGGCTCACCCCTCAAAATAGTGAAGGCGCGATAAAGCTGTTCAATAAAAAATCCACGCACCATCTGGTGATTGAAGGTCATGCGAGATAGGGACAATTTCATGGCTGCCGCCGCATATACTTCTTCTGAAAAACCATAAGCGCCGCCAATAACAAAGGTGATTGACTTATGTCCGCGGTTCATTTCATCTCTGATCCAACTTGAAAATTGTGGTGAGCTCATTTCTTTTCCGCCTTCATCTAATAATACAACCAGACCAGATTTTTCTAGCTTGGACAGAATCAATTTACCTTCTTCTTTTTTGATTTGATCAGCGGTAAGATTTTTGGCATTGCGCACATCAGACAATTCAATTTTCTCAAAAATGATATATTTGGCAAGGCGCTTGCCATATTCTTGCTCAGTTTCAGTGAAGTAAGGTTTATTCGTTTTTCCAACTGTGAGTAATCTGAACTTCATAAGACCGAAATTTAAGTATGGCTCAATTTTTGATAGTTATCGCCTAATTTAAGACTGATTTGCTAAAGTTACGAATTGATGAAAAAATATATCACTATAGCTTGTCTCGCTTTTGCGGGTTTATCTTTTGCGCAACCACTTGAACAAGAGGAAAAAGAATTTGTGCGCTATGAACGTAAAGCAACTGAACTAGTGCAACAACCAACTTATGAAGCAGCTTTAGTTACTGCTTTCAAAGCAGGTAACGCAGAAAAAATTGCATCGTACTTTGCTGAAAATGTTGATTTGTCAATTTTAGATACGGAGAACTTGTATTCTAAATCTCAGGCTGAACAAATTCTAAAAAGCTTTTTCACCAAACATAGTCCCAGTGAGTTTATTATTGTTCACAAAGGAAAATCAGGACAAAGTGAATATTTCATTGGCGAGCTAACCTGTACTGACGCCATTTTCAGAGTGACACTCAACAGCAAATCAATTGACGCCGGCAAAGAAATCACTGCGTTGACCATTGAAGCAAATTAATTTATCACACGGTTGATTACTCAATCAAATCACCACCCATGTACACCATTTGCTCCATGCCTCCAAGTTGCATCATTTGGTGATAAGGGCGAATAATTTTTCCCTGATTACCAGCCTGATCAGCCCATAGATAGTCAATCAATTCATCAGGCTGCATGATCAGCAAAGCCACATTGTATCCGCTCTCTTCATTCTCAAGAATCAGATAAGACATGGTCAAATCAATCGTTAGAAATTCACCAAAACGCATTTCATATTCTTCTGTTTGTGTCACCGCTTTTTCTGCTCTGTCAAAATCAAACTGATTCATGGTCATGGTAATTTCTTTAAACGGTATGTTAGTCAACTCTTCTTCTATTTCAGATTTTTTCTCGTATGCCTTCAGCACAATGGCGCCATTTAAATAGGCTTTGCGTTCAATATATAAGGCAGTCATGGTATCAGCAATGGTAATATACTCCTCAACAAAAATTGGTTTTCCTTCTTTATAAAAAATATTGCGATAGGTGATTCCGCTGGCTTCTTCTATTTTTTCAGTGTATAAGATGGCGCTGTCCTGCTGACTGAAACGCACCGCGGTATAGGCATAATTTTCTCCACGTGAAAAGCGCATGCCCGGCAGAATATCATAGGTTTGTGATGTATCTAATTTTTCTGCCACGTATTGATCAATGGATTTTTCATCCACCTCAACTGAAACTATTTTCCCATCTTCTCCCTTGGGAGCACAAGCCGCAAGCAGCATGAGCGCTGAACAGCAAATTATCAAACCAGATTTTTTCATACACGTTTGTTTTTCTTTTGATCAAACCAGTTACAAGCATACCTCTTAAATGCTTAAAGTAACAGACCAAGGTTTCAAAGATAAATCATTCTCAGTAAAAATTACTTTATCTGAACATCTCACGGTCATGCCTTCATAGAATTCAACATCAAAAAATAAGTAACAAAAAAAGGGTCCTTCAATTGAAGAACCCTTTTGATGATTTCATTATAACGTTACTTATTCAAAAATGATTTCCATTTCAACACGTCTGTTTTTCTGACGTCCTTCAGGAGTATCATTAGATTCTTTTGGTTTTTCTTCACCAAAGAACTGTACAATGATTCTGTCTTCAGCCACACCGCGAGAAACTAGGAAGTCACGCACAGCCTCAGCACGTTTTTTAGAAAGAATCAAGTTTTTCTGATCATCACCTTGATTATCTGTGTGACCGGCAACGATGATACGGAACGTTGGATTATCAACCAAGTATTTCGCCAGATCTTCCAATGAAGCATACGATGATTGAAGAATGATTGCCTTAGCAGTTTCAAACTCAAGATTATCAAACGCGCGTTTAATAATTTCAAGATCTACTTTTGGACAACCTTTGTTTTCAACCGGACCAGGTGTGTTCACACACTCATCATCTTTATCAAGTACACCATCACCATCAGTATCAGTATATGGACAACCGTGGTTTTGAACCGGACCGGCATTGTAAGGACACTGATCATCTTTATCTAACAATCCGTCTTTATCGGTATCAGGCCAAGGACAACCTCTGTTATCAGAAGGACCGGCTTCAAGTGGACATGAATCTAAATAGTCAAAAATTCCGTCATTATCAGTATCAGGACAACCTTGATTCACAATTGGACCAGCCACTTCAGGACATAAGTCATCTGAATCTTTCAAGCCATCACCATCTCTGTCAGGACATCCTTTGAATGCTTCAAGACCTGCTTCATCCGGACACTCATCATCTTTATCAATAATTTTGTCACCATCACGATCAGGACATCCGCTGAATTCAGCAAGCCCTTTATCGTCAGGACAATTATCATTTTTGTCAATGATATCATCTCCGTCACGATCAGGACAGCCTTGGAATCTTGCCAATCCAGGATCAGCAGGACAAGCATCTTCAGAATCCTGAATTCCATCCATATCAGTATCAGGACAACCCATGAACTGCCACACTCCCGGAGTTTCCAAACAGATGTCTAATTTATCAGATACTTTATCATTATCAATATCTTTAGGATGACCGTAAAGAATTGGAACTTTCAATGCGAAATAAATATCTGCCCCGCGTACTTTTTTATCTTTACCCGGTGCAAAAACCCATTTCAAATCACCGGTTCCAATAATGATTGGCCCCATTCTCAAACCTAAGCCTGCACGCACACCGTAAATTCCGCTGTAAGAAACCGGCGCTGCAATACCAGCCCAGGCAAAATCATAACGCGGTGTCAAGGTGATGCTTGTTGGATAACGCACTTTATGCGCATCTTTATTCATTTGAAAACCAATCATAGAGTTGAAGTTCAAATAAAAATCTCTCCAAATATTCCAATCAATATCTGCATTGATATGAGTTGGTAAATTCATGTAGAAAAAAGCAGGGTCATCAATACGAGTGGCACCACCGTTTGAAACAAGCGTATCCACATTGTGGTTGAAAGACTCTAATCCATCACTGTCATCAAACTGGAAAAGATCAAGCATGTTAGCGTTCACGCTGAAGTTTCGGCTGTTTTCTGATTTTGCGTATTTCATTCCACCAATATCATTTACAGCAAAACCTACACGCAACAAATATTTGTTTTTATCTCTGCGCCATAAATTGGTTTCACCATCCATGTCATATTTATAATCTTGCCATTTTGGACGGTATTCATAAATAACACCCAAGTCAATACCAAAGCCTAATTTAGAATGTAATTTATAGATGTCATTAAAGGTAGGTTCACCCACATATTGGCTTGAATTAGCATCCCATTGCTGATCAATATTAGCTGAGTAACCATAATCAAAATCACCGCTAATGGTTGCAATAGTATCATCATTTAAAAATTCATAACTCACTTGATCAGTATAAATATATAGTGAGCCTAAGCCTTGCAGAAATTTCAGTTTAGTACCTGCTTTCAGAAAATGTTCTTCATCATCTAACACTACCATGGCAAAGCCTGCATGATATTCAATCCAACTGTTAAATGAAACGTTAAGCAATTTATCTTCAAGAGGAAGATTCCATAAATCTTCATATTCCAAACTATTTTGAGCAAGTGTAAGCAGGTCACTTGATAAGTGATCCACATTTAAAAAAGTTCTGCTTTTTACTCCACCACTAATAGCCATGGTGCGATTAATAGTTACCATGAAATTGAGAATTTCAACACTGTTCTCAACATACGCTGTTCTTGGTTTGCCATCAGCATTAGGGAACTGAAATAAATTTCCCTCATTGCGACTCATGAAATAATCTGTTGAATCATCATCAATGATATTGAAACCGGGACCAATAGTATCATTCAACCACGCATCAACTGCCGGGTCATTGCTGTCAAATGATTGTGACCACCAGTATGGCATAAGGTGGGTATTCATGTACAGGTGATTATTGTATCCGGTAAAAGATACACCACCTAGTGTTACATCCACCACCATGCGGTTGTCTGCAATCATTGCGGGGTTCCAATCACCACCGGAAACACCTGAATAATTACTCTGACGAAATCCAACAAAGTCCTGCGAAATTGCAGTGTGCAGAACCATTAGAAACGCCAGCATGAAGAGTAGTTTAGTTTTTTTCATCATGATTTTTGGTTTTATAAATTTTAATTTTTGAGCCTGTAAACGTGTACAAAATATCTTCACTGAATTCAAAAACTGACGAGCCGTCAACTGGAACAGGGAAGATCATTTTGCCAAATCTGTCAAGCAAATATAAGGCATTCTGTGAATTATCTGCAAACACCCATGTGAAGTCATTGTATATCAGCAATCGAGCAAGTGACTGACCGGCCACCGGCTTCAATACAGATTCCTTTTCATATCCAAACTCATCTAATACTACTACCCGCTCAAATTCTTCAATAACCAGCAATGCCTGATTATTATTAAAAATCCACGATGCGTTCAATGCATTTACCTCTTTATCTAACTTAACAGAATCACGATGCCCATCTAAAAGAAAATAATTGATGATGTAATTGTTGCGATATCCCAATTTTCTGAACGAAGTTTCATCATAGTTGCCAATCACAAAACCGGCTTCGTTAGGCAGTGCAAAGTTGACAGGCTTGGTTAATCGTGACTCACCCCTGCGGTTAATCACATATTGATTATTGCTGATATCTTTAAATGAAATCATGTCTTTACCTTGGGTCACATAATATGAAATTTGACCTTTTAAATTTGTACTCATGGTATTAAACATCCAGCCAACTACGGGCGTTCCGGTTTCATCTAAACTTTTTATTTGATTGTCAACGCTTACCAAAAAACGATAATTATAGGCATTGTCATAGTTTACCGCGATGCCTCCTTTTGATGTGCCACCAAATTTTTTTGGCAATCCACTGATAGATTTTCCGCTGACTGAAACAATGTCCAACTGGTCTTGCTGAAACAAAACTATTTCATCTTGTTTGTCATTTTCAATATCAACTATTTGCGGGACACCGGTTAAAGGTGTACTGAGATTTAAGCGCCACAATTTTTCACCTGCTACATTAAATAATACCAACTGTGTTTGGTTTGATGCTAGAATAAACAGACTATCATGTGAGTGAACTAATTGAAGTTGGGTTGGAATTATTTCACAATCAAATGAAGTGATCATCTCTACTCCATCTGCTTTGCCTGAACTATTGCCTGATTGACATGTCACTTGCAAACATATATTTGCATTGCGCCAGATAGATGCTGAAGCAGCATATTCTCCATTCTTCTGATTGATTAGTTGGAATGTATGAACCCTTGCCGGCAAAGAGTTTTGATACATTTGAGCCAACAGTGTATTCTTCATGAAAAGATTTCCCAATTGCACCTCACCCAAATACCACCGCATGGCAGGTATTGAATTTGCCAAAATATTAAACTCATTCAACTGAGTAAAATATTCCATGTCTGCGCCGCCTTGATGCACTATACCAGCCCAGTTTTTTTCATTTCTATAAGGTAAAATTTGGTAAGGCCCAATATTAAAATAAGTAAGACTGCTGGAATCTGTCATTTCGTTGACTGCCATTTCTTCCAATGATCTTTTCAAATCAAATTCTACATTTTGAATTCCAATAATTAATTCAAACGAATCTTTTTTAACGAATATAAATCCTTGATCCATCCATTGGGTGAGTTCTGATACATTGGGCGCATTGAAAAAACTCATTGCATCCTGTGCAAAATCATCACTTCCAAAATACTGAATTTCAGAAAAAGCAGCAGGCACAAAACTCATCCAGGATTTGTGCAGCAATGCGTTTCCGCTTGGGCCGGGTATTGAATCTTCCTCTAGCTTATGATGCATATCTTCAGTAAGAATATGACGGACACCATTTTTTGATCCGCTGAAAAAACAATAAAATCAGCATTGCCATAATTCACTTTTTGTTTTCCTGAAATTGGATTTACAGGTTGTGTGCTGACGACAAGAAAATGTGCAAATTGCTCCAGATAAAAATTTTGTTCGTTTACAGAAATTCCTTCATCAGTCAACTCTGCTTGTGCTGTAAAAGAAGATTTCAAATCATGCGTAATTGATGATGCAGATACAGCGCTGGTATTAAACACTAATAAAAAATCATCTGAATTATATGAAAGATAACATGATGGCCCATAAGCATCAGCCAACTTGAAATGATCTTGTGAAAGAAAAGTTGTAATAGCTTGTTCAAGATTTAAAGGAAGATATGGCAAACCAAGTTCTTCTGTTGAGGCGGTCAATTTATTGAGACGGTCAGCATCAGCAATGTAAACAGCATGGGTTTCATTTTCTATTGCAAACGATGCAAATTCATAGCGCTCTTGCTGTTTTTTCCAAAGCAAAAAAGCCAGCGCACCAAACGATATCACCAGCAAGCCAATAAACAGGATGCGAATAAATTTTCCCGGTTTCCGGTTCATAGTACAAATTTAAGTTCAGGTCACATGCGCAGTCAACTAACTGAGCGGAGAATATACACAGCCCAGTGTGGAATCTTTACCACAAAAAAGAAAGTTGATCATTTTCTGCAATCTAAAATAATGACTGCCTTTGCACAAAGCACAACTTTGATCAGGTTCAAAAATCAAGTGAAAGCTGGTTATCACCTAGTAAGTTGAATGTAAGCCGATGATGCTCACATGGGCCATGTTTTTTAATTGCCGCGCGATGATCTTGCGTGGGGTATCCTTTATTTTTTGACCAGGCATACATCGGGTATTGTTCATGCAAAGCTGTCATCACGCGGTCGCGTTCTACTTTAGCTAGAACTGATGCTGCTGCAATAGAGAAGTATTTTCCATCTCCCTTAATAATGCAATGATGAGGTATATCTTTATATTGCTTGAAACGATTGCCATCTACCAATATCTGCTGAGGAATGATTTTCAACTGATCAAGTGCTCTTTGCATTGCAAGAATGGAAGCATTCAAAATATTAATTTGATCAATTTGCACCTGATCAACAAAACCAATTGCCCATGCTATTGCATTTTCTTTGATATAGGGTTCGGCTTGCTCACGTTCACGCTCAGTCATTTTTTTTGAATCATTCAAAGATGGCCATTTAAAATCTGACGGCAGAATAACAGCAGCTGCAATCACAGGCCCTGCAAGACAACCTCTGCCGGCTTCATCACATCCTGCTTCAATTTTTCCGGCAGTGTAAAACATTTTTAACGCCATCCTTCTTTTTTGTATAAGTTTAACCGGCAAAAACCAGGTTAGTCTTCATTTTGAAAAAATTTTCTACCTTGGTACAACCTTTGGCACATTAGTTGCGTCTGACAGGTATAAAAAACTAAACCAAGAATCAATTTATAAATCAAAGTTATGAAAAAGATATTAGGACTTATCGCTGCAGTAATCATGACCTCAGCTGCATTCAGCCAGGCACCTGTAACATTCACTGATGCAAATGCAGGGTATGACAAAACCACCGCTAGTGAGTTCCACTTCAGTTTTACATCAGCCTTTACAGTTGATCAAATTGATAAAGCCGCTGTTTACTACACAAGTTATTTTACCATTGTAGCTACTGCTTCTGCTGATGGCGGTGTAAATGCCGTAATTAAATTAGTTGAAAACAGCGAAATGTCAAGACGCGTAATTACTCGCTTCTTCGTAAGTTTAGAAATTCAAACTATTTCTGCTGCAGGTACTGACCATCCATTGGATGATTTCATGGCAACTTATATTCTGCTTTAAATTTCACCATTTAAACGATATTGAACCTCGGACTTTTGTTCCGAGGTTTTTTATTTTTACTATGTTCTCTTGTTTTTCTCAAAAAAGAATTATAAATTGGTTTGTTGAGAATGCCGAACTACCCCAAATGAGTTAACGCATTCAAACCAAAAACCTAAATCCATATGCAAGTGACTACTACAACAACCTTGGTTGAAAAGGAAGCTATTCCCGGCTTCAGTTTCAAGAATTCAGTTCTTTTTGAACAAGCACCTAATCTTTTGAAAAAACTTGAAGACGCCACACGGCTGGGCAATACAGCTAAAGTGAAATTCAATATAGATTTTTTTACGGACACCGGTTTGAAAACGGTGCAAACCACTATTTGGGCAACAGGCACAAAATTTATCTGCCTCAAAGGCGGAGTGTGGATTCCTATTGCGAATATTAAAGATGTGAGGTCAATTTAAACCCAATTCTGATTTTTGTTCAGGGCGACTATTTTTTTGGTCGCCCTTTTTTATTTTAGAAATACAAGAATATTTTAGTATCTGATATTTTCTTTCATTTCATTTGACATAACTTTGACAAGCCAAACCAAGGCAAAAACTCAATCTTATGTTAAAAAAATTCTTCTTATTTTTTGCAATAGCTTTTCCAGCCTTGCTTTCAGCTCAGGATGATATGCCCGCCTCTGTTGATGAGGTGATCAAATGGAATTTTGATGTCACGTATGAATGTGATATTGCAACGGTCACAATTACGGTAGACCAAAAAGATGGTTGGCATGTCTACGCTCAAAAACAACCTGCAGAGGCAATTTCCTTTCCAACAACTTTTGAGTTTGTTCCTTCACCACACTACCAACTGATTGGTAAAACCACTGAGGTTGGCGCTGAAGAACACGTAACCGATGGTATACCTGAAAAATATTTTCCCGGTAAAAAAGCAGTATTCAAACAAAAAATAAAAATCATTTCACAAAAAGATTTTAAGCTGGAATTGAAATATTCATTCATGGCTTGTAAAACAGCTTGCTTTCCTCCGGATGACAGACAAACAGAATTGACGATTAAAGGCGTTGACCCTTCAGTCTTGCCGTGTGAAACAAATCAAGCTGACACCACCGCCATGAATTCAACCGGCGCTGCCTGGATGTCTGGCCTTGCCGGCACGTGTGAAGGATTTCATTACGTAGATGAATTCAAACCGGTATCAGTAAAAGCATTTAAAGCGCAACGCAAAAGTGATCGTGAATTTGTGGTAACTGTAGATATCACCATTGACTCTCTTTTCACCATGTATGCCTTTGACAATACTGTTGGTCGCAAATCTGTTTTTACACTCAAAGAACATGAACAAATTGAATCAACAAAACCTTATGAAGTAAATGCGGCACATGAGGTTATGGTTGGTGATGTGAAAGGATATAAAGAGCATTTGATTATTACGCAAACCATCATCACCAAAGACACCACCAATTTTCCAATTGCTGAAGCAAGTCTTGACATTTTTTTGATGGGATGTGAAAATGATTTTCAATCAACTGAAACCGTCAATTTATTTTTTGATCTTTCTCAATCATTAGACAGTGGTCAACGTGAAGAATCAAGTTCACTTTGGTGGATTTTTATAGTTGCCTTCATGAGCGGATTAATAGCATTGCTCACCCCTTGCGTTTTTCCAATGATTCCAATGACCGTTACTTTTTTCACCAAACAATCTAAAACAAAATCTGAAGGAATTAGAAAAGCCATTATCTACTCAGTTTCTATCGTAGTTATTTATGTAATATTGGGAGTATTAGTTTCTTCAATATTTGGTGCAACAGCCATGAATGATTTGGCTACACATCCGTGGTTGAACATTGGATTTTTTGTTTTGTTTATTGTTTTTGCAATTGCATTTTTTGGCGCTTTTGAAATTCGCCTTCCATCATCATGGGTAAACAAAGCAGATAGACAAGCAGACAAAGGTGGATTGCTTGGAGTTTTCTTTATGGCATTCACTCTGGCTTTAGTATCTTTTTCATGCACCGGTCCAATTGTAGGTACCGTTTTGGTTCAATCAGCTGAAGGCGGTCTCTCAGGTCCAATCATTGCTATGTTAGGTTTTGGTCTTGCACTTGCTTTACCGTTTGGATTTTTTGCTGCATTCCCGGGATATTTAAATTCATTACCTCAATCAGGTGGATGGTTGAATACTGTAAAAGTAACCTTGGGATTTTTGGAGTTGGCATTTGCCTTAAAGTTCCTGTCAAATGCAGATTTGGTAAAACAATGGCACTTGCTTGAACGTGAAGTTTTCCTTGCCTTGTGGATTGGAATTTTTCTGGTGTTGGCTATTTATTTATTTGGTAAAATTCAATTTCCGCATGATGATGAAGTGAAAAAACTTTCTGTTGGCAGAGGTATGTTGGCTACATTGGTTATTGCATTTGTAATTTATTTGATTCCGGGAATTTTTGGAGCTCCACTGAAATTAATTTCCGGTTTTCCTCCACCACTGACCTATGCTGAATCACCTTATGGCATTCACGGCTCAGCGCCTGAAGTGGATGCCGGATGGCCTGTGTCAACTCATCCGCATGGACACGGGATCAACACTATTCGTGATTATCAAGAAGCATTGGAATACGCGCGTGAAACCGGAAAACCTTTGTTACTTGATTTCACCGGTTGGGCATGCGTGAATTGCAGACGCATGGAAGAAAATGTTTGGGCTGATGAAACTGTTAGCCCGTTGATGTCAGATAAATTTATTGTTGCATCTCTGTATGTTGATGAAAGAACAGAATTACCGGCTGATGAAGCAGGAAAACCTATGTCAAATGGAAAGACCATGAAAACAGTAGGCGATAAATGGATGGAAATGCAAATCAGCCGTTATAAAGAAGTGACTCAACCCATGTACATTGTTCTTGATCACAATGAAAATGCAATTACAGAAAAGGCAAATTATCAATCGCATGGAAATCCTGAATCTTTCAAAGCCTGGTTAGAAGATGCCCTGAAAAAATTTGAAAGTGCGAAAGAATCAGAAGAACAAAAACCTGATTTTGAAATTGCACAATAATTCATTTCAAAAAAAAATGCAGAATTATATCTTGACAAACAAAAAATAATGAAATCAAAATTCATGGCAGGTCTGGTGGCAAGCATCATCTGTTTGGTTTTTGTTGTTGTTGATGCCATACTACTCACAGCCTATGTAAATGGTGATTGGGCAGACAGATTAGTAAAAACCATAGCATTTGCTACTATAGGATTATGGGTTATTTTATTTCAATGGCTTAAACCAAAAACCAATTCTGCTGCGGGGCAAAATACTGCTGAAAAAAATCAATCTGATCAAACCAACAACGGACGGAATAGCTATCGGTAGATATCTGGATGAAAAATTTCATTGGGGAGGTTGTTATGCGGCATTTTTATGAAAACCACCTTAATCATATTAACTATTACTCTTTTGACTTCGTGTCAGCAACACGAGTCAACAAGAAATTCTAGTGATAAGCATACACAAGTAGAACTGGACAGTAATCTATCAGTTACTCAACAGGGTGATTCCGTTTCAAATTACAAGGAAGGAAAATTCGTAAAATTTGAATCTAAATATAACTTCTCAACATTTTATGTAAAGGTATTCAAAGGAACCCTCGCTGATCCGGACTTTAGTACAAGTGAATTTTCTAAGGATACAGAATATGTTGAGTTCATTAAAAAAGGCTGCAAGGAAAGTGGAATAAATTTCGGAGGGCATTACACAATAATTGAGAGAGGATGCGGGGCTATGTGTTCACATATCTTTCTTATTGATAGAATTTCAGGCCAAATATTTACGGGTAGTATGCCAAATGGTGGAAGATGGGGCTATTTGTAGGTAGCATCTCAAAAAGTGTGTAAGGCCAAAAGTTATTCTGAAATTTTTTGACCTTTAACAGTCAAAAAAAATTTCGGAAATAACTTTTTGGGTGGCTTTAACACATAATGTATGAAAAAAGAGGAATTATTAACTAAAGAATTTTAAAGCAGTTCAAGACAGGAGATGCCTTTAATAGTTTTATTGAAGAGCTTCAGAAACGAGGCATAGAACAGTTATTAGAAGGTGAAATGGATGCTCACCTTGGTTATGAAAAACATGAAAGATCCGATGGTAAAAATGCCAGAAACGGTCACATAACCAAGCGACTCAAAACCAAAGAAGGCGAAATGGAGGTAAAAGTGCCACGCGATCGCCAGTCAGAATTTAACCCTATTCTGGTTCCAAAACGCAAGAGCATGGTTGAGGGTGTAGAGAATATTATTGTCTCAATGTATGCCAAAGGAATGTCCGTGAGCGATATTGAAGAACAGATTCGAGAGCTCTACAATTTTGATGTGTCAACATCTACAATATCTCGCATTACCGAGCGTGTATTGAGCGATGTGAGTGCCTGGCAAAATCGTGCTCTTGATCCGGTCTATCTCGTAGTTTGGATGGATGGTATTGTTTTCAAGGTTCGAGAAAACTCAAGAGTGGTTGAAAAAACAGTTTACATTGCTATTGGACTTAGTATTGATGGTAAAAAGGAGGTGCTTGGAATGTGGCTTGGAAAAAATGAATCTGCTGCCTTTTGGATGTCCGTACTGACTGACTTGAAAGCCAGAGGCGTAAGAGATATACTCATCACAGCTACCGATAATCTCAAGGGATTTACAGAAACTATCCGTGCTATTTTTCCCGAATCAACAAAACAAATCTGCGTGGTACACCAAATACGAAACTCTTGCAAGTACGTTTCCTACAAAGACAGGAAAGAGTTCTCAGCTGATATGAAACATATTTACAATGCTCCAAACCGTGATGCTGCCGCTATCGCTCTAGATGACCTTGAAAAAAAATGGGGCGGTAAATACGGTTATGCTATTAAAAGTTGGCGCGCCAACTGGGAGGAACTAACTGCGTTTCTTGACTTCCCGGTTGAAATCAGAAAAATTATTTATACAACCAATGTTATTGAAAATCTGAACGGAAAAATCAGAAAGTACACTAAAAATAAACTATCATACCCGACAGACGATGCCGTAATCAAATCCGTTTTTTTAGCAATAAGAGAAGCAACAAAACGATGGACCATGCCCATCAGAAGTTGGGGTGAAATATTAAATCAATTTATGATTATTTTTGGAGAAAGAATTAAACCGTAGCCGGAACTACTTACACACTTTTAGGGATACTGTCTATTTGTACAAAATTGATAGTCGCTTGCTTATTGCAAATTCTGAGACATTTACAGATTCTAGTCTTACTTCCTATTCAGATTATTTCGCGAAGCCAGAACTATATGAATGGAATGAAAAAGAATTCATACTCCTTGAATAAAAGAACAACACACATGGTCACATGCCGCAAACTGTCATGTAATATTAGATATCCAAACTTTTATTGATCTTCAGAATTAGATCGGAATTTTAATAAATCGTTGGATAATATCGTGTAGTTGATTAATTTTAATTCGAGCTTGGGTGAGCTGTAGTACGGAACAATTTTAGCTATACATTAATTATGAAGATATTATTTTTAGTTTCAGTTTTGTCAGCTTTCAATGGAATCTCTCAGAATTGGCAATATCTAACACCAAAATTAGATACGCTGAGCGGAAAATACGGATTCACAGACACAACAAACTCATTCGTCATCAAACCAACTTTCGATGAAGTCCGCAACTTTGTGAGTGAATACACCTCTGTTAGAGTAGATACACTATGGGGAGTAATTGATCAAACCGGTTCATATATTTTTACCCCGAATTTTTCCAAGCTTTCAGTTGTCTATCGAGATCATTTTATAGAGGATGGAAAGAATATGAAATTTAGATCCATTAAAGGAAATATTTTGTATGAATATCTTTTTATTCCGGGACCTTTTGATGAAATGAAAGATTTTCAGAATGATCCAGAATTTGCAACCATGCAAGATTCACAATTAATCATTAGAATCATGCAAATGTATGAAGGTCATGCTCCATGCCATTATTATGAAATGAATAGAATCTTCAATCATGTCGCCATCGGAACATCAAAGTATGGAAAAATGACCATTGATTTTGTTCTGGACAATCCTCAAAAAGTGATTACATGGATAAAAAATGACAAAAAATATGAAACCGATTTTGCAAATGGAAAAATTGACTGTTGTGGTCATGGACCCGTGTGGTATGGGGAGTAAAATAATGTTTAACCCCGCCTGCTTTCCAAAGTTGTTAAGTCCGTATACCGATGCTCTCTTTTAATTCATCAGATATTATATTCCAATTTTACTTATAAATGCATTTTATGTCGATTTTATTACTTCAAAATTGTGATTGGAATTTTAAATAATCCATGAAAAAAATTGGCTTAATTGACTAATTTTGATTTGGCAGCTTCAGGATGAAAAAAGGCATGAATGGGCAGTTATAATTGTAATTCTCATGAAAAACATTGTATGCATTATACTAGCTTTCACAACAAATAGTTGTAATTTTTTCTTGCCAGAAAAAACAAAAAATGAACTTGAGTTTGACAGCCTCGTCAATATTATCAAACCGGAAACCGAATTCTTAAAAAAAAGTTACATGGTTCAAATAGGCGATCTCACTTTGTGCGACTCGTCCCTTATCATACTCGATGACCTTGTTGAATTATCATATCCGAAACTGAAAGAAAAATATAATCTTAAGGACTCCACTCAAGAGCGTGAATTTCTTGATGCAATCGCCATTACAGCTCAAATTGTTACGGCAAAACAAAAACTGGATAAAGGACATGGAAACGAATATTAACACAGAAATTATTACTGCACTTACAAAAAAATAATTCAGTCGGGATAGAAACGTCCTGATTCAGCTGAATAAACAGCATCCCTACTAAAAATCTTTAATAGCAATGCTTGAAAATTTGGTTGAACAGTTTTGCGTTAAAATCTAGTTCAGTATCTTCGATCACTTATGGCGTAAAAAAATAACTTGCCCACTACAAAAAACTTTAAATTAATCAAACAGACAAATGAAAGCAATTAGAATAATGGCACTTGTATTTGTTTTTTATGCAGTTGCCTCTAAAGCAATTTCTTATTTTGCATCACATCAATCAGAATCACAATTAGCAACTAATGGCGTTGAACATTTGCGACAAACAATCTCAAACATGGAATTAAACATTTGTTTGCTCTGGACAATTATTTTCACTTGTAACTTAGCCTTCTTTTCATACGCACTTTATAGAAAATCGGAAAAACTTAAAAATATTTTTGTTTTTTTCACAATACTATTCGCCCTATTAATGAGCATTACGGACAATTTAGAGTACAGCATGTATGTCTCAAAAGTAGTTATTGGAACAGAAATAATAAATTAATAGGTATTCTAACAACAACTAAACAAAATCAATCCTCCAACATCTGTTCGTCTCAGCGTCCAGTTGAAAACCCGCGGTGCGTTCATAAAAACCCCAACCAAAAAAATCACTACAAATAAGTCCCCGTTGCCTGCAGCTTAGGATTCCAGTAAGTAGATTGAATGATATTGGTGATGATTACACCTTTGCTGGTGGAGGCATGAATCATTTCTAACTCAGCACCTTTTTCTGAGGTGACTAAACCAACGTGCGTTATTTTTCCATCTGATCCAAAAAAAACTAAATCAGCTTTTTGCGCATTCTCTATTTTAATTTGTTTTGATTCTGATAACTGACCTGAAGCCGTGCGGGATAAAACAATGTTGAATTTTTTCATCACATAACTGGTGAATCCTGAACAATCAAATCCATTCGCATCAGTACCTGACCAAACATATTTTACACCAATATATTGCTTGGCATAAGTCACAATTTGATTTCTTAAATCACTTGCCTGTATGGTTGTATCTTTTGGTTTGTCATTATTTTTTATTGGTTCTTCATCGGGTCGAGATTTTATTTTACCCAGATCTTCTGCAATAAATATTTTTAGTTTATCTGCTGTGCCAATCAATCCTCTTTCCCTGAAATTCTCTTGCAATTCTTCCAAGTAGGTTTTTAAACTAGCTAGTTCAAAATAATGCGCATACACGTAATCTTTTATCTTTTCATTGTCTGCAAATTCAGCATAAGCCGCTATTGCATCATCAATACCGGTAGGATGTTTTTTAAACCATATTGGATCTTCAGCCAGCCTAAACAAAGCCAACGACCTATAATAGGATGGTAATCCGCTATAATCATACAGGGGATCAGCCAATAATTTATTTGCCTTGCGCAGCACTTTGGCATAATAACCCTGCGCATAAAAAATTTCCAACTGATCAATTTTCCGATCTTGCCCGTTTAGATGAAGCGCAGATAAAATGAATAACAGAGAAAATATTTTTTTCATGTGTGATGATGAAATTGCAGGTTTTTTATGTTTTGAACTCAAAAGATCAAACCATCTTAACCAGTAAAGGTACAAATAAGTTAAGGTCAGGTTTTTTTGTCAAATCTACATTATTTCACATCTCACTGTTAATTCTGCATGGCATACCGCATGATTTGCTAGATTATATTCCGGTAACTTTGATAGTTTGACAGCATCTGGTAATTATTTGTCAGATTGCAAAGATTCTGCAGCATGCTAAAAAATAAAAACTAAACACGAAATGAAATTCTACGTGATAGCCGGAGAAGCATCAGGTGATTTGCATGGTTCAAATCTGATGAAAGCAATGCTTGCCAAAGAGCCGGGAACAGAATTTCGTTTTTGGGGTGGAGATCGCATGGCTGTTATTGCCGGACAACCGGTTAAACACATTCGTGATCTTGCTTTTATGGGATTCATTGAGGTGCTTGCTAACCTCAGAACCATTATGGCAAACATTAAATTATGTAAAACTGATATTCTCAAGTATAAGCCTGATGCAATTATTCTGATTGATTATCCCGGATTTAATTTACGCATTGCTGAATTTGCCAACGAGAACA
The DNA here is from genome assembly GCA_016708105.1 of Crocinitomicaceae bacterium. Taxonomy (NCBI): domain Bacteria; kingdom Pseudomonadati; phylum Bacteroidota; class Flavobacteriia; order Flavobacteriales; family Crocinitomicaceae; species Crocinitomicaceae bacterium. The sequence goes on along the minus strand of JADJGJ010000002.1, from coordinate 748,039 downwards.
ACATTCCTGTTCACTACTACATCTCTCCGCAGGTGTGGGCATGGAAACAGAACAGAGTGTTTAAAATTCGCAATATCGTAGATGAGATGTATTGCATTCTTCCCTTTGAAAAAGATTTTTATAAAAAGTTTGAAATGGATGTTCATTACGTTGGTCACCCGCTACTTGATGCCATTGAAGAATTTAAAAAATCAGCTTTATCAAAAACTGAATTCACAAGCAAATATCATCTTAGAGATAAAAAGATTTTAGCCTTACTTCCCGGTAGCAGGCGTCAGGAAATTTCAATCAAATTACCCATCATGCTGAAAGCTGCGCAGGCTTTTCCTGAATATGATGTATTGGTTGCCGGTGCTCCAAATATTCCACCTGAATTTTATCAGAAATTGGCTGCTAAACAAATTATTCATCTGATACAAAATGACACTTACAATTTACTGAACAATGCTCATCTTGCCATGGTAACGTCAGGTACTGCCACCCTTGAAACAGCGCTGTTCAAAGTACCGGAAGTTGTATGCTACAAAGGCAGCAATATTTCATATCAAATTGCCAAACGCTTGATCAAGGTGAAATATATTTCGCTGGTAAATTTAATCATGGATAAACTAGTTGTGAAAGAATTGATTCAACACGAACTCAACCCTGAAAACATCATTCACGAATTAAAAAACTTGAAAGATGAGCAACACACAGCATACACCAATTTAATGCAGAATTATGATTCACTTGCTGAGGTATTAGGAGGTGGTGGAGCAAGCAAAAGAACTGCTGAATTGATACTCAATTATACGAAACAATAAATTTATTTGTCACCTGCTGAATGCCTGTAATATTTTTAGAACGATGGATACATGTTGCCCTACTTTTCATCTTCACGGGTGCAGCAGAAATTTCATGCCACGCGCAGAAATTAGATATCGGCATTTTTTATTCTCAAAAACCAAAATCTCTCAGCATCACGTATGGTTCAGGTGCCTATGATTTTTATAATGACTCTTCTTTTATTTTCACAATAGCGAAAGAAGATGTTGTCCATGTTGATATTGTAAACAATCAAATTCAGGTAAAAAAAAATAATACAGAGCATTGGTTAACAAATACACTTTTCATGTATGAGCGGATTGAAAATAGCGATCTCTCATTTCAGTGTCTCAACCCGACAGTCAAAAAATCCAGACGATACATGAATAATTTTGAAATATCATCCACAGCAAACGGAACCTTGCGCATCATAAATAAAGTAGACATTAAAAATTATCTTGCCGGAGTTATTGAAAGTGAAGGTGGCGGCGGTAAGCATCTTGAATATTACAAAGTACAGGCTGTTTTGAGTAGAACCTATGCGCTTGATCATTTGTCTAAACACAGTAAAGATGGTTTTAGTTTATGCGATGATGTGCACTGTCAAGCCTATCACAGTATGATGAGATTTACACCACTCATAAAAACTGCCGTTGATGCAACAGATGGAATTGTAATGATTGATCAGCAATACAATTTGGCTGATGGATATTTTTTTGCCAATTGTGGCGGACAAACCAGTGAATCAGATTTTGTTTGGAACGTATCATTACCCTGGTGCAAAAGTGTACGAGATACTTTTTGTATTCACTCAAAACAAGCGGTGTGGTCAAAAAAAATTCCGGCAGAAAAATGGAAATCGTATTTGAATAAAAATTTTGGATACCCTGTCAACGATTCGTTGATTGGTAATGCTATTTATTATTTTAATCAACCTGTGCGTTATGCATTTTTCTTGTCTCCGCATTTTGGAATTCCGCTGCGTGATTTGAGAGAAGAATTCAAATTAAAGTCTACTTGGTTTTCATGTCATTTGGAAGGTACTGAGCTGGTACTTCAAGGTAAAGGATTTGGTCATGGTGTTGGATTATGTCAAGAAGGAGCCATGCGTATGGCGCAATTTGGATTTTCATTTGAGCAGATTTTAAAATTCTATTTTACCGGAGTAGAATTTTTTGATTACGGTCAACTCAGTTTTTTCAATCAGAAAATTTATTCTGATTATGGATTATAAAAAAAATCCCGCTGAAAAAATCAGCGGGATTAATGAATCACATTTAATCGAAAATTTTATTTCTTCACAAAGCGGCTAGTAAGTACACTTGATTCAGTATACACTTTAATCAGATAAACGCCAGACAATAGTTCAACTACATCTACCGAATTGCTAGTTTGATTTTGACTAACAATCAATTGACCATTCAAAGAATAAATTTCAATGCGCTCAATATTTTTAGCGTCAGTACTAATGGTTAACACATCAACAACCGGGTTAGGATAAACAGAAACAGTTTCCATTTCTTGTTCGCTCACTGAAGCTAAATCAGCCAATTCATAAACAAACAAAGAAACACCTTGACTGATACCACCAATTGAATTCACACCCGGACTGTAGTTGTCAGAAATCCAAAGACCACCGGCTAATCCGGTATTTGGTGCAGTTTGAAGATCAGATTGTGTGTCATGTGTCAACCCGGTTGGATTACCTGACATATCAAATTGAACAAGAGTTGCTCCGGTTCCGGCAGCAGTTTGATCAAATGCCCACAAGTATGGTCCGCTGATTGATACACCATCGTATGCAAGTCCGTAGGTTGTTGTCATACCATGTGTTGCTGCAGATATAGTACTAAGCGTTGCTCCGCTCATGCTAACAGCTGTCCAATCAGTTGCCCAGGTACCTGTCCAAAATCCACCTGCACCACCGTTTAGCGTTGGGTCATAAGTTAAATAACGACAATTGGTGACTGATGTGGTAATTGTGCTGGTAAGCGTTTTGGTTGTTTTATTCACTTTGTAAATAGATGTAGTATTAGCTGCAAGGTACATATCAGTGCCGTCTGAAGTGATGGCTCTTGTTCCTGTAACACCGGCTACTACAAACGTATCAGTAGTTACACCTGAAGCATTAACGGTAAACAAGGAATCATTTCCCCATCTTGCAACCCAAAACTCTGTTCCTGTCCAATAGCAAGCTGCCAAACCGGGTGCAATGGTTGTTGCATCAACATCCAACTGAACATCCCAGAATGCGCGATCACCGCTGAAGGTAACTGTTCCACTTGTTGTTCCCGTTGTGGTAATTCCTGACTCTCCGTTATAGACAGGCGACATTTCATTGTAACTGACTTGAGCAATTCCACAATAAGAGAGTAGAACTGAAACAAAAAGTAAATTTCTTTTCATAGTTTATTTTATTGGTTATAACTCAAAAGTAATGGTTCAATTTGATTTACTGCCAATAACTTGGGAATATTCTCAAATAAAAAAACCGCCCGGACCATCCATCCCAACCTTCTACCTGATTGTTATGGATTGCCCACGGCGGTTTAACGATAATCAAACTCCGGGTTACGCTGATTTCTGAGGATTGATTAGCAGGATATCATTCACCTGTATCTCCGTCACTCGTTTATTCGATCCTGTATTATCCCTGAAAATGCGATTCACCAGTTTTCCATCCACTGCCAGCAGCTGTCCCTTCTTCACAAACTTCTCCACTAGTTCAGCTTTCACTCCCCACGCAATGACATGATGCCATTGTGTCTTAACTGATTTTCCACTCGGTTCAATCACCGTCTCGTTTGTAGCCAATGAAAATTTTGCAAGTTTAACTCCGTTGTCAAATGTTTTTATCACCGGGGTAATGCCTGTTCTTCCAATCAGGTTGACTGTATTTTGTAATGTATTCATCGTTTTCTGTTTTTTGTGTAGTTAACTATTACTTCTTTTTACGCCTGATTCATTTTTGACTTCATCAACATCAACATCTTTTGAATTTTCACTTCGGTACGTGAAATTTTTTCGCCTTCTTTATTTTCGTAACTGCGATTCATCAATTTTCCTTCAACCGTGATTTTCTGACCCGGTTTAAAATATTGCTCAACAATTTCTGCTTGTCTTCCCCATGCTACCAAGTTATGCCATTGCGTTTCTGTTTGACGTTCTCCTTTAGAATCTGTAAAAAATTCTTTGGTAGCCAGACTGAACACAGCCATTTTTTTGCCCGTGTTGGTAGTAATGATTTTTGGAGCTTTACCAATGTTGCCTACTAATTGTACGTTGTTTCTTAGATTGTTCATATACGTTATTTTTTATCGTGTTTGTATTATTTATTTTTCAATTTGAATTAATCATTTCTTGTTCCAACCAAGGCCAGGTAGGACGCGGAAATCCTTTTCATTATTATTCTCCGCGCCCTGACCGCCTTGTCACCTATGCGCTTTTTTTCCCAATCAACAAGAACTCGTGCGCCACAATCTCCGTCTTCGTTCTTTTCTCCCCGTCTTTGCCTTCATAAGTGCGTGTTACCAATTTTCCTTCAATCGCAATCTCCTGCCCTTTGGTAACATATTTTTCAATTGTCTCAACCTGCTTACCCCATACAGTTACATGATGCCATTGTGTGTTTTCTACTCGCTCGCCTTTAGCATTCTTATGGTACTCATGTGTCGCAAGATTGAATTTTGCCATTTTGTTTCCATTCTCGAATGTGAGAATTTCAGGTGCCTGTCCCAGGTTTCCGATCAATTGTACTTTGTTTCTTAAATTGTTCATACGTGTTTGTTTGTTTTTCCACCGCATCTCCGCTAGTGGCATTTGGTTAATACTAATTTGTTTTTTATTTCTGTCGCTATTTGTTTGATTCGACGAGGCAAAGGAATGACGACTCAAAAATCATATCCGTCTATATGTCGTTTGTTGTCGGTTATTTTACATTTGTATTCGTTTACACTTGTTTTATTAGTTGATTTTGTGTCATTTATAAAATTTAAGAGAACGTAAATAAATTACGATGTTTTTGCAGTTATAGGTATATATCTAGCCATAAATTGAAGTACCGATTCAAAAAATGTGGTTGCAAAATCAAAAAATTGTCATTCAATTTTGAAATCTGATAACACGATTTCATTTGCAGTAAATAAAAGACAATAGCTCAAGCCCAATAAAATTAGTACAAAGAGACTTCTTCATTTTTCACATCACATGGATTTTGCATTTATCATTTCTTAGGATTATTTAAAAAATTTCTTTTCTTATTGAATAAATAAAACCTCTTCATTTAAAACGTTATACCAATTGTATTATATTAACAATCAACACAAAAGAGTCAATGAAGCTGTATTAGAACTCTTGCTAAATAGATTACCACAACGTAACTTGCGTATGTATTAAATAAAAAATCTATGATCAGAAAAACTACTTCTTACTTATGTCTTACTTTAATTTGCGCAATAACAAGTCTGACGACTCGTGCGCAGATTACTGAGAATTTTGACTTGATCACCACCTTAACCGGATCAGGCTGGTTCATGCAAAACAACAGTGTACCGGGTTCAACAAATTGGTTTCAAGGAAACGGAACCGTATTTGCTGCATACAACGGCGCATCAGATTCATATATTGGTGCAAACTTCAATAATACCACCGGTGCAAATGATATCAGCAATTGGTTGGTAACACCAAACGTGACAATTAAAAACGGTGATGTAATTACCTTTTATACACGCGCAAGTCCTGATAATATGTGGGCGGATAATTTGCAAGTACGCATGTCAACCAACGGAGCAAGCACCAATGTTGGAACCGGCGCTTCAGCTGTTGGTGATTTTACAACACTCTTACTTGAAATTAATCCAACACTGGCATTGGGAGTTTATCCCTATACTAGTTGGCAACAATATTCAATCACCATTTCAGGATTATCAGCACCAACATCCGGCCGTTTTGCTTTTAGATATTATGTGCCAAATGGTGGCCCGTCCGGCGCTAACTCGGATTATATTGGTATTGATAATTTTGTTTATACTCCGTATGTATGTCCAACACTCACTGTTGGTCCGGCTTCATTACCTAACGGAACAGCAGGTGTATTATACAATCAAACCATGACACAAACCGGTGCATTGGGTTCTCCTACTTATACTGTAACTTCAGGAACATTGCCTCCGGGACTTACTTTATCTACCGGTGGAACATTATCAGGTACACCAACCGGAACAGGCACGTACAATTTTACAATTAGTGTATCTGACAACAGCGGATGCAGTGGAAGTTTGGCGTATACACTCACTATTGATTGTCCAACCAATGGTGCAACTCTTGCTGCATTTCCAAATCTTTGTGATAACGATGGAAATTATGCCATGACAGAAGGATCTCCATCAGGCGGAACCTATTCAGGTACCGGGGTAACCGGAACCGCATTTGACCCATCATCAGGAACACAACTTATCACCTATACACTGGTTGATGTGTATGGATGTACACAAATTGCAACCGGAACCATTACGGTAAACACAGCACCAACTGTTACACTTGCCGCATTTAGCAATGTGTGTGAAGATGCAGCAGCCGTTACTTTAACAGGCGGATCACCAGCCGGTGGAACTTATTCAGGTACCGGTGTATCAGCCGGAATGTTTAACCCAACAACGCAAGGAACATTTTCCATTACCTATGATTATACCGATGCAAACAACTGCTCTAATTCAGCCACAGCAGATATCAACGTGGTTAGTTGTTTAGGTATTGATGAAAACTCAAATCCTGCCGGCATTACTTGCTATCCAAATCCAACGCAATCAAATATCAATTTACAATTTTCACAAGAAAAAAATGCAACTGTACAAATTAAAATATACAGTGCCGATGGTAAAATAGTTTTCACAGAAAATCTTACCAACTTCTCAGGAATGTATAATAGAACAATAGATTTTTCACAACTTGAATCAGGAGTTTATTTTGCAGAAATTCTCATTGATGAACAAGTGAATTTGTTGCAAATAGTAAGACAATAAGAATTAATAATTTGATAAAGAAGCCATCCAACCGGGTGGCTTTTTTTATTTCTGACAAGATCAAAATAAAAGAATCATTTTTTATCGTAATATTGCAATATTGTATTTACAATAAATAAGCGATGGGTATAAGTAAAACAGATCATTTTTCAGAGAAGCAAAATGAAATTGCAAATTTGGCAAAAGCAATGGGACATCCGGCCAGAGTTGCCATTGTTGAATATTTGCTCAAAGTAGATTCATGCATTTGTGGTGATATTGTCAATGAATTACCCTTGGCACAAGCTACCATCTCACAGCATTTGAAAGAACTCAAAACAGCGGGCATCATCAAAGGTTCAATTGATGGAAATGCCATTTGTTATTGTCTGAATGAAAAAATAATTACAAAACTTGAAAAATATTTTTCAGGCATTGGAGAACGATTAGAAAAGAAAAAAACTTGTTGTTAACCTACCTTGTTGATGATGTATCCACCATTAATTAATTTGATTAAATCACTTGAAAATTCATTTGATCAAATACCCGATGAACGAAAAAATAGCTTGCAAAAATTAGCCGCATTCATTTCAGAAAAATTAGTAAAAAATGAAATTCCATCAATCATGTATATCTGCATTCATAATTCAAGACGAAGCCATTTTGGACAGATAGCCGGATTAGTTGCTGCATCATATTATCACATAAAAGTTCAAACTTTTTCAGGCGGAACTGTGGCAACAGCTTTTCATGAAAATGCTATTCAGGCATTGCAAGATTTTGAATTCAAGATTGAAAAAATTAATAAGCAAGAGAATGCAGAATACGCAGTATATCTTGGTGAACAAATAAAAACAATTTGTTTTTCAAAAACATTTGATCATCCGCTCAACCCGGCATCAGGCTTTGCTGCCGTAATGACCTGCAGTGAAGCAGAAACTGATTGCCCATTCATTCCATCAGCAGAAATAAAAATTGCTACACCGTATGATGATCCAAAAATTTCAGATGGCAGTGGAACAGAAAAAGTAGTTTATCAAGATCGCTTCAAAGAAATTTTACGAGATAATTTGTATGTCTTTTCACTGATCAAAAAATAAACACCATGTCATCATCATTCACAAAAAAATATCTGGCAGAATTTATTGGTACATTCACCATGGTATTTTGCGGAACAGGAGCCATTGTAATTGATCAACACACCGGTGGAATTATTGGCAACTCAGGCATTGCCGCCACATTTGGTTTGGTAGTAATGGCTATGATTTATTCCATTGGTTCAGTCTCAGGTGCACACATGAATCCCGCAGTGACTATTGCATTTTATCTTGCTAAAAAATTTAGTGCAAAAGAAATTCCGGCTTATATTGTTGCACAAATTTCAGGTGCAATTTTAGCAAGTATTGTTTTGCATGTATTATTTCCTGAGAATAAATTTTTAGGTTCAACTATGCCATCAGGTGATTGGTCACAATCATTCATACTTGAATTTTTACTTACATTTTTTCTGATGTTCGTAATCATGAGCGTTGCCCATGGATCAAAAGAAGAGGGTTTATTTGCAGGAGTAGCCATTGGATCAGTAGTGATGTTAGAAGCCATGTTTGCCGGACCCGTTTGTGGTGCCAGCATGAATCCTGCCCGATCACTTGCACCGGCACTCATCTCAGGAGAGTTCAACCATTTGTGGATTTATTTAACCGCACCTTTTCTCGGGGCCGTTTGTGGAATGTATGTTTGGAGGTTTATAAAAAACTAATCACTCTCTCCCCTCCTCCACTCTTTGAAGCATTGTTTTTGTGTATTCTATATCCCAAGTGAGTGAAAGATAATTTTCATCTACTGTGAATTTTATCATGGGCTCTGTCTTAAGAAATTTCAATTTTTGGCGAGGTGCTTTTTTGAATAAACTCACTTCCATTTTTTGACTGAGTGTATTATTTTCAGGCAGTCCACTAAAATAATCAGGTGCCACCCGGGTGTCAATCCATGCTAATTTGCTGACATAACCACGACACATAAAACGCACTACATACTGTTGATTAAATTCCAACTTAATTTGAGAAATTTGACCTGAGGAATCAGCACTATATTTTTTAGGATTGGCCCCCTCTGCATTAATTTCAATATGTGCATTCTGAAGCTGACTTGAATAATCTTCACTAAATATTTTCACTGATATTATTACCTCGTTCGCATCAGAAGGAAGCACAAACATCCATAAAAAAAATGCGAATAAAACTGATCTTAAAATCATACTAATAAAGAGAATTAATTTTTATGATTAAAAAGAGAATCATCTTGTACCAAAATTTCATTGTCTAAGATAATTTAATTCACCCCATTTTAGTACACCACGATATTAATAATTTTTCAGTTAAAATTTGCGTTAAAAAAGCATAAAATCAAGTAAATAAATTCACTAAAAACCTCAGTATTTACAGTGCTTTCAGTGCTTAACAATTTTTAACAGCCGATCAACCTGTTACGGCGTACACCCTTTGTAGTTTTGTATATAGAGCGCAACAAAGGTTTTTATGGAAGAAAATTCAACATCAAATTCACCTCAAAGCATTGAGGCAATCAACGCAAAAATTCAACATGAAAGTGCGTTCCTTGACCAAATGAATGCTGAGATCAACAAGGTAATCGTTGGTCAGCAATACATGATAGAACGACTCATGATTGGTTTACTTGCTAACGGACATGTACTGTTGGAAGGTGTACCCGGACTGGCAAAAACATTGGCTATTAAAACTTTGTCAGATACCATTGGCGGAAAATTTAATCGTATTCAGTTTACCCCTGACCTCTTACCTGCTGACGTGGTAGGAACCATGATCTACAATCAAAAAAGAGAAGAGTTCACGGTAAAACAAGGACCCGTTTTTGCCAATTTTATTCTTGCAGATGAGATCAACCGTGCCCCTGCAAAAGTGCAAAGCGCCTTGCTTGAAGCGATGCAGGAAAGACAAGTAACCATTGGTGAAACCACGTATATGTTGCCTCAACCATTTTTAGTTTTAGCGACACAAAATCCAATTGAGCAAGAAGGTACTTACCCATTACCTGAAGCACAGGTTGACCGCTTTATGCTTAAAGTATATCTTGATTACCCAAGCAGAGAAGAAGAAAAATTAATTGTTCGTCAGAATATTTCACCCAAAGGTTTTCCAAAAGCAAACAGCATCATCAGTGTTGAACAAATTTTGCGTGCCAAAGAACTGGTGAAAGAAGTTTATCTTGATGAGAAAATTGAAAAGTATATCGTTGATTTGGTTTTTGCAACACGCAAACCGGCCGAATACGGATTGAAAGATCTCACCCACCTGATTGGTTTTGGCGCATCACCTCGTGCAAGTATCAATATGGCTTTGGCTGCAAAAGCTTACGCCTTCATCAATCACCGCGGATTTGTAATTCCTGAAGATGTGCGGGCTGTGTGTCCTGATGTTTTGCGCCACAGAATTGGGTTGACCTATGAAGCCGAAGCGGAGGATATCACCCAAGCTGATTTAGTGAAAAAAATTATGGACTTTGTTGAAGTGCCATAGACTCTTATATCTCTACTGAAAAAAATTACTGAATAGAATTGAACCAAGAAAATAATTCAAGATTTTGACACGAATTTTATACATAACATGGGGCATTTTTCTGAGCACATCTGCGGCTTGTTCAGATCAGTTGAGCTATGTAGAAACAGAATTCGTTGAGAAAAATTCACAGACAAAAAATACCACGGTCTACGGAAATGAATATGGAGAAATTCACCTCACCCCACTGAATGATACGCTCATGTTCACGCATTTTTTAAATCAGTCTGGTGAAGAGTTTGATACCGTGATGACCATTCAGCCAAATAGCCGCATGCTGACAGATGACGGTATGCCTTTTTTGCGTTGGCACATGGGTGGCATCAAGCTGTATGAAAACTGTGTACGCATTTTTGAATTCTCAAGTTTTGCCAGACTAGCAGCATACATACAAATAGAAAAAATGTACGAGCGTCCGTTTTATAAATTGGGAGATACAGTGATTGTAAAAGATGAAGTGTACCACCCCAAAGGAGGTCAACAACTTGATGGAATTTACCTTGACACCAAAGAAAATTATCAAGGAAAATTTGTTGCCGTAAAAGGTATCATTCAAAGAGAACCATACCCGCGTGATTATTATTCTACTCCAGACGGACCGCAGGGAATGTTCTCTGACACAACAAAAATTTATTATCGTCTGGTGCTTTATCCAATGAGCATTGATACAGTAGAGAAAACAGTATTTACCGGATACCCCATGAATCACAACGGACGTGCTGCTTTTGTTTGGGATTTTGCTGATTCAGAAATATTTTATTTGAATAAAAAAGAAAGTTGGACTGAAGAAGAGTTAAAGAAAAAAATTACGTTGCGTGCAGTTTTAGTTCAGTATTCAGGTGGAACCAGTGAACTAAAAAGCTGGCAAATTATAGACATGAAATAAACGTGGAAACCAAAGAACTCATAAAGAAAGTACGCAAAATAGAGATCAAAACAAAAGGACTCTCTAACCAGATATTTTCCGGTGAGTACCACTCTGCATTCAAAGGACGCGGTATGGCTTTCAGTGAAGTGCGTGATTATGCACTTGGTGATGAAATACGAACTATTGACTGGAACGTGACCGCGCGTTTCAATGAACCATTTGTAAAAGTATTTGAAGAAGAACGTGAATTAACTGTCATGTTATTGGTGGACGTTTCAGCGTCAGGCATGTTTGGAACCCGAAATCAGTTGAAACGAGAAACCATTACTGAACTTTGCGCGGTGCTTGCATTTTCTGCCGTGTCTAACAATGATCGCATTGGATTGGTGCTTTTTTCTGATCGCGTTGAAAAATTCATTTCTCCTAAAAAGGGAAAATCACATATTCTCAGAATCATTCGTGAATTAATCAATTTTGAGCCGGAGGGAAGAAGTACAAATATTCCGGAAGGCCTGAAATATTTTTCAAAAATGGTGAAGAAAAAAAGTATTGCCTTCATTCTGAGTGATTTTTTGGTTCCCCTTGCTGATGAAAAAAAATCAGAATTGTCAGATGCGCTTAAAATTGCTTCACGCCGACATGATGTGGTTGCATTGAAAGTACTTGACAAAGCAGATCAAACATTGCCCGATATAGGAATTGCAAATTTGTATGATTTGGAAACCGGCAAAACAAGATGGATCAATACTTCATCAAAAAAAGTGAGGGAAAAATTCAAACAACAATCTATAAGCCGTGATGAAAAACTGAGAATAACTTTTCGCAGATCAAAAGTTGATTTTGCAGAAATTTTCACCAATGAAGGCTATATCAAACCACTCATGAATTTGTTCAATCACCGAGGATGAAACGCTTTTTAACCATAGCTTTTTTTCTTCCGCTTTTTGGTATTGCACAAAAGGCCGAGATGAGTATAGATACCAATCATATCAGAATTGGTGAGCAAACGGTATTGCGCATTTTGTTTGACTATCCAAATCCGGCTGAAGATGCATTAATTGGCTGGCCGCAGTATGATGAATATCTAACGAATGAAATTGAAATTATTGACAAGACAGTTGATTATGAATCACTCATTGATTCGGTCAACAAAATTTATCGTCGTGAGCAACAACTAACTATTTCAGCCTTTGAACCCGGAAGATTTACAATACCGGAACAAGAAATAACCTGGAATGATAGTAAAATAAAAACCAACCCACTTGAACTTTTGGTAGAAACCGTTGAAGTGGATACATCCAAAGGAATTGTTGACATAAAACCCATTTATGGTGTAGAATATTCATTCAGTGAAATGGCAAAAGACTGGTTAAAAACTTACTGGTATATATTCGCAGGCATTGCCTTTATTGCAGCAATTTTCTTTTTGTTCAGATGGATGAAAAGTAGAAAGAAAGATGAACCAGAACCTGAAAAACCAAAAGTGCCTGCTCACATTACCGCTTTATCCGTACTTCATGACTTGCTCAACAATGAAAAATGGCGTGATGAAAATAAAAAAGAGTATTATTCATTGCTCACCGATACCGTAAGAAAATACTTGGAAGAGCGTTTTGACATTTTTGCCATGGAGAAAACAACTAGAGAAATTCTGGCAGATTTGCGCAACGCTGACATGGATGACAACGATAAAGTAAATCTGAAAAAAATTCTTTCACAAGCAGACATGGTGAAATTTGCCAAGTTCAAACCCATGGATGAGGATGGTTACCTTTCACTTCAACAATCCATTGATTTTGTAGAGCGCACAAGAATTGCAGACAAAGATGAAACACCGGCACAAACAACTGAATGAGTAAATATTTTGACATAGCAATTTTTGATTACACGTATGTCCACAAAGAGGCGTTCTGGTTATTTCTTGCTTTGCCGGCAATACTTTTTTGGTACTTATATCATGAGTCATCAAAATTTAAAAACATAAATTTCTCATCGCTGCAAAATTTTAATCTTGAAAAATTCAGTTTCATTGCCTTGTTCAGACATCTGAATTTGTTCGTACTGTTGATTGGATTGTCTGCCCTGATACTTGCTATGGCTCGTCCTCATTTGCCAAATGATATTGATGATTATCGCAAAAAAAACATGGAGGGTATTGACATTGTGATGGCAATTGATGCCTCAGGCAGTATGGGCGCCATGGATTTTAAACCAAACCGGTTAGAAGCAGCAAAAGAAGTTGCCTGTGATTTCATTGATGAACGACCTGCTGACCGCATTGGATTAGTAGTTTTTCAAGCAGAGGCTTATACACAGGCGCCACTCACCAATGATCATGAAATGCTGAAAGATTTGTTCAACCAAGTTCAAAACAGCGATATTATTACAGATGGTACCGCAATTGGTTTAGGTTTGATCACAGCCATTAACCGCTTGCGTGAAAGTGATGCAAAAAGTAAAGTTATTATCCTGCTCACTGACGGAGTAAATAATTCAGGCGATACCGATCCGCTTACTGCTGCATCTGTTGCAAAAGAAAATAATATTCGCGTTTATACCATTGGTGTTGGACAAGATGGCACTGCACCCTTTCCGGTACAAACTCCTTTTGGTACAATTACTCAAGACATGCCGGTTGAAATAGATGAAGAATTACTGACACAAATTGCTGACCATACCGGTGGAAAATACTATCGCGCAAAAGATAAAGATCAACTTGAAATGATTTATAAAGAAATTGATTTGCTTGAAAAATCTAAAGTAAAAGTGTTGGAGTATCGGGTGAATCCACCGGAGAAATTTTACGGTCTTCTATTTATTGGTATTTGTCTTTTAATCTTGCATAAAATTTTTAATCATACCTTATTACGCAGCATACCATAATGGAATTGAATACACATAAATATGACCTCAAAAATCTGCTCATTTCTGTTGTGATTTGGGAAACAGTTTTCTGGCTGTTGTATTTTAGTTTGTATTATTTTATGTTAGATGATGTGGAAGCATTTCAATTTGAAAACACAGACTGGTTGTGGGCATTGATGCTCGTTCCTTTTTTAATTCTTGGATACTTTGCCGTAATGCAATGGAAAAATAAAAAACTAAAAGCGCTGGCAGATGATCGTTTATTGCGTTATCTCACCTTTCCGGTTTCTAACGTGAAATCTTTTGTGAAATTTTTTCTATTTCGCAACGGGGTTGTATTTCTCATACTTGCGATGGCAAATCCACAATACGGCCAAGGTAAAAATAAAGCAATTGCTGAGGGAATTGAAATCATGATTGCCTTAGACATTTCAAATTCAATGCGCGCCAAAGATTTGGATACTGAGATGGACAGATTACAGGTTGCAAAACTTTCCATTGAAAGATTACTGAATAATTTACACGGAGATAAAGTAGGTATTGTAATTTTTGCAGGTGATGCTTTTGTTCAAGTTCCGCTCACGAATGATTATCGCGCGGCTAAATTATTTTTATCATCTGTACGCCCTGAAATGATGACCAATCAAGGTACAGATATTGGCTTGGCTATTGATAAATGCATGAAAAGTTTTGACATGGAAAATGGTGTAAACAAAGCCATCATCGTTATTTCAGACGGAGAAGATCACGAAGGAAATCCGGTATCCGTTGCCAAAGGTGCATTTGAATATAATATTGTTGTAAGCACTGTTGGAATGGGTACAAACAAAGAAACGCCTATTCCAAATTATGTTGATGGCAAAATTGAAGGATACAAAAAAGATGATAACGGCAACACGGTTTTTACCGTTTTGAACGCAACGATGTTACAGGAAATAGCAGTGGCCGGCGGTGGCGCATACGTGCAAGCTGAAGGAACGTATGTCAATCTGGAAGGCTTATTAGAAACTGTCAGAGATATTGAAAAAACTGAAATGGAATCAGTATTATATACAGATTTTGAAGACCAGTACCAATGGTTTTTAGGAATTGGATTTTTCTTTTTATTCATCGAATTTTTTCTGTCAGAAAAACGATCAGGAATCATTCACAGATTACAAGAGTACAATGGATAAGATAAAATGGATAATCATCATGCTCATCAGTGCACAAGCATTGGGGCAGACAGAGGAAAAAAAATTCCTCTACTACGGAAATCGTGCTTATGAAAATGAGAACTATGCTGATGCTATTGATTACTATCAACAAGCGGTATCCATTGCGCCGTTGAGTTTTAAATCTAATTACAATTTAGGCAATGCATATTTCAGAAATCAAGAATTTGAAAAAGCAAGTGATGTTTACGGTACAATACTGGATATGGCTCCTACAGCGTATGATCGTTCATTAGTTTATCACAACTTGGGCAATGCCTATTTCATGAATCAAAAATTAGATGATGCCATTGATGCCTATAAATCATGTCTGAAACTAAATCCTAAAGACGAAGATGCACGCTATAATCTGGCTTATGCACTTGAATTGAAAAAACAACAACAGCAACAACAGAACCAAAATCAGAATCAAAATCAAGATCAGAATCAAGATCAAAACCAGAATCAAAATCAAAATCAGAATCAGAATCAGAATCAAGATCAGAATCAAAACCAAAATCAGAATCAAGACGAGAATCAAAACAATCAGAATGATCAGCAGAATGGGAATAATAATGGAAATGAGCAACAAGATAAAAACATGCAGAACGGACAACCACAGCGCATTTCTAAAGAACAAGCCAGACGAATTTTAGATTCAGCCTTGAAAAAAGAAAAAGAAGTTCAGAAAAAATTAGATGAAAAGAAAAAAGTTGGAGAAGGATCTCCACGAAAAAAAGATTGGTAAGTGAAGACAATTTTTTACATAGTATTTTTCTTATACACCGGTGTGGCATTAAGTCAAAATGTGCCAACACTTGAAGTGCGCATAGAATCAAACACCGTTGAAGAAGGAGAAATTTTTGCCTATCAACTGGTTGCTAACAATGACTGCCCCGTAACACCGCCTGACTTTGGAGAATTTACGATTGAAGGCGGCCCTGAAACAGGTTATTCAAGCAGCAGTGTTTCTGTTAATGGAAAAACTACCCAGAAAACAGAATACACTACAACCTATTATTTGCGAGCCCCAAAAAAAGGCACCTATTCCATTGGAACAGCAAGCATGAAATGTAAATTGAAAAAGGTAAATTCCGGTCAGCCCACAACAGTTAAAGTAATTAGTAAAGGACAACAAAACACCACAACCAATCAAAGCAGCAACAAAGGCAATTATTTTTTCAAACTCAGTGCAGATAAATCATCCGTTTTTGTTGGAGAACCTTTTGTTCTCACGTTCAAATATTACAGCCTTAAAAAACCTACTCAAATAGAGAGTATTGAACTTGGAAATGCCAGCGGATTGTGGAGAACAGACCTCAACCCGAACCGCACAAATTATACCATGACTCAAGAGAACATTAAGGGTCAACGCTTCTACGTGCTTGAATTGAGAAAAGAATTGTGCATACCACAACGCGCAGGAAAAATTACTATTGATCCCTACGCCGGATCATTACTCATTGCAATTGATTTCATTAACAACGACAGGGAAGAAGGTAAATCAAACTCAGTTTCTATTGATGTCAAAAAATTACCCGGTGACATTCCGCCAAACGCCAATGGTTTGGTAGGACGATTTGATTTGTCTGCAGATTCAGACAAAGATGAACTGGTACAAGGACAGTCATTCACACTAAGCATTAAAATTACGGGTACAGGAAATCTCAATGCCTTTGATGAACCAAAACTAAATTTACCTGAAGGTTTCACTACCGTTGACCCGGTGGCTGAAGATGAAACAGAATTGACTGAACAAGGATTACGTGGTACAGTTACCTATAAATACATTATTACCGCAGAAAAACCCGGTGATTATGAACTTCAGCCGGTGACCTTTTCTTACTTCAATCTCAATGAAAAAAAATGGACTGAACTAAGCACCAATAAAATTTCAATTCATGTTGAAGAAGGTGATGAAAACCACGGCACTATTTACAAAGGACAGCAGCCGATTGACATTGAAAACACAGACATCCAATTCATTCATCAAAACAAAGGAATTACATTTAGCACCGGCGATTTTATTTTTGGAACCATGCCCTATTTTATCATGTTGCTTGGGCCTCCTTTCTTGGTTGTATTGGTAGCAC
The DNA here is from genome assembly GCA_016708105.1 of Crocinitomicaceae bacterium. Lineage (NCBI taxonomy): Bacteria > Pseudomonadati > Bacteroidota > Flavobacteriia > Flavobacteriales > Crocinitomicaceae > Crocinitomicaceae bacterium. The sequence continues at coordinate 730,624 of JADJGJ010000002.1, read as the reverse complement.
TGATTCGCAGACGTAGTAAAAATATCTCCCCTGAAACAAAATCAGATCTTCAAAAAAAATCAGCAAGAAAAACTGCCTTGAAAAATCTTTCAAAATCTATTCAAACATTGAGAAACGGACAAGACAAAGAAGCAGTTAAAATAGTGCAAAACACCTTGATCACCTACCTGATGACCAAATTGAATCTATCGCTTTCAGGCTTGTCGTTAAAATCAATTACGCTGGAATTAGAAAAATTGAAAATTGAAACTGACTTATTACTTGAACTTTCACACATTTGGAAAAAAATTGAAATGGCGCAATACGCTCCGGTATCCGCTGAAAATTTAGAAGAAACTGTACGCGCCACGCAAAAACTGATTGAACAATTAGATGAAAAAATTTAACTTTCATATCACCCTCTTGTGTTTGCTTTTTACGGCAAATACGTTTGCAGATGATTTGTTTTCATCAGGCAATAAATATTACAGTGAAGAGCACTATAAAACTGCTGCAAAAGAATACGAAAGCATTTTAGATTCATCAGAATATAATTCAGAAGTATATTATAATTTAGGCAATGCTTATTACAAGAGTAACCGAATTGGTTTAGCCATCTGGGCATACGAACGTGCATTGAAAATTGATCCTAAAAATGAAGATGCAAAATTTAATCTTGAATTTGTCAACCTCTTAACTGAAGATCAGATTGAACAACCTGAACCAGCAATAACAGAGTGGTTACGTAGATTACTTTTTGGTCCTAACATTAATTTCTGGGCCTATATCAGCATGGCTAGCAGTGTACTGTTCAGTTTTGTAGTGCTATTATTTTTCATCAGCAAATCACGACGCATCAGAAACCTAAGCCTGATGGGCGGCATGTTGTTTGGTTTGCTACTTGCGTTCAGCACAATTACTTCATGGATGCACAAAAAATCTCTCATGTCAGATGACGAGGCTATCATCATTTCCAAAACAGCTGAAGTAAGAGTTTCACCACTTGACAAAGCCAACGTGAGTTTTGAATTGCATGAAGGTTCTAAAGTGAAAATTCTTCAGCAAAACGATGCCTGGTTGCAAATTGATGTAAATGGAACCACCGGTTGGATATTCATTGAAGATTTGAAGAAAATTTAGCAGACAATTTTTTATTCACACGGGCGCTGCCAGAATCCAACATCACACCAGGTATTGAATTTAAAACCTACCTGATGAAAATGTGCAGCTTTTACAAATCCCATTTTTTCATGCATCTGCACGCTGGTATCATTTGGTAAGGTTATCACACCGATGATTTGTTTACACCCTTGCGCCTTTAGTAAACGAAAGAGTTCATGATACAAACCGGCGCCAATTTTTTTTCCGAAATGACCTTGCTTAACATACACACTTGATTCAAGTGCAAAACGATAAGCTGAACGTTCACGCCATTTATTGCCGTATGCAAAACCAAGAATTTCACCTTGATCTTCAAATACTAAAAACGGATAATTTTTTTGAATATTTAATATGCGCTCAGCAAAATCTTCTTCAGTTAGTTCAACCTCTTCAAATGTAATCAACGTATGCCTGATGTAATAATTATACAAATCAGCAAGTTGCTTTGCGTCAGCTGTTGTTGCGCTTCTGATCATTGCTGCTTCAATTGAATTGTTTACGCAGTGAGTACCTTTTTAATCTTAAGACAAGGCTTCTTCAAGCGCATTGTCGTAAACTTTTTTGTAGTCATCCAAAAATCCGAACTGAATTTCATCAACACAAATTTTTCCTTTGGTTACATGACCTAATAAAGTATACGGTGTTTTTTGTTCCATCATATACTCAATGAATTCATCCTCTTGCGCTTCACTAACCCCTACAACCACTCTGCCTTGCGCTTCACCAAACAAAAATGCATCTTCACGCACTTCAGAATCAGTTACAATATCAAAGCCTAATTTGTTAGGGATTGCCATTTCAACCAAGGTCGTGAACAAACCACCATCAGCACAATCATGCGCAGCATTAATGAGTTTTTTATCAATTAATCCTTTCACCGTTTCTTGCACGGCAAATTCTTTTTCCAAATCAAAATAGGGAGCAGGTGAATTAGTAATGCCATGATATGAAACTAAATATTCAGATGAAGAAATATCATCTTTTGATTCACCAATCAGAAAAATCATATCACCTTTTGATTTAAAATCCAAGGTCATGATTTTTGATTTATCTTTCACCACACCAATCATTCCAATAGTAGGTGTAGGAAAAACGGGTTCTTCTTTACCATCAATTTTTGTTTGATTATAAAAAGAAACATTTCCACCCGTAACCGGTGTTTGAAATTTGAGACAAGCTTTGCTCATGCCTTTTATTGCACCAACAAATTGCCAGTAACACTCAGGGTTGTATGGATTTCCGAAATTGAGACAATTAGTTAAAGCAGACGGAACGGCACCTGAACAAACCAAATTTCTGGCGGCTTCAGACACGGCAATTTGTGCCCCAATTTCAGGATCAGCATGCACATATCTTGAATTACAATCAACGGTCATAGCAAGCGCTCTGTTTGACCCTTTTAAATTGACAATGCCTGCATCGCTTGGTCTGTTTGTTGTTATGGTATTGGTACACACCATGGAGTCATATTGCTCATACACCCAACGTTTAGAAGCGATGTTAGGATTTTTCATCAGCTTCATGGCAACTGCTTTCAAATCGTTAGGTTGTTTAACAGAATCAATAGTGAATTTTTTGTACTCTTTATAATAGGCAGGTTCACGGTATTCACGATCATATTGTGGCGCACCACCACCCAGCACCAGTGATTTTGCCGGCACACATGCTACAAGTTCACCGTGCATATAATAATTATTCATTGGGCCATCAGTAACAACACCAATTTGCACGGCATGTAAATCCCACTTTTTGAAAATATCTTCAACTACTTTTTCTTTTCCTTTTTCAATTACAACCAACATTCTCTCTTGAGATTCAGACAAAAGAATTTCCCAATCTTTCATGTTTTCTTGTCTGGTTGGAACTTTACTTAAATCAATATCCATACCTACCCCACCGCCGGCGCTCATTTCAGTTGTAGAACATGTGATACCTGCTGCGCCCATATCTTGCATACCCACAATGGCATCTGTTTTTGCAAGTTCAAGCGTAGCCTCTAACAAAAGTTTTTCTTGAAACGGATCACCCACTTGCACGGCGGGTAAATCTGCAGCTGATTCTTCAGTCAAGTCTTTACTTGCAAATGCTGCGCCGGCAATTCCATCTTTACCGGTAGAAGAGCCTACGATATAAACAGGATTACCCGGCCCTTTTGCTTTTGCTGAAATCATTTTTCCCTCTAGTATGCCGGCTGAAAAGGCGTTCACCAAAGGATTAGTATTGTAGCATTTATCAAAAAAAACTTCACCACCAACAATGGGAATTCCAAATGCGTTTCCGTAATCACCAATTCCTTTTACCACGCCTTTAACCAACCATTTTGTGCGGGCTTTGTCAAGTTCTCCAAAGCGCAAAGAATTTAATTGTGCAACCGGACGTGCACCCATGGTAAAAATATCACGATTGATTCCGCCAACACCTGTTGCGGCACCTTGATAGGGCTCTAATGCACTCGGGTGATTGTGTGATTCAATTTTAAAAGCACAACCAACACCATCACCAACATCAACCAGTCCTGCGTTTTCTTCACCTGCTTTCACTAACATGTGTGGGCCATCTTTTGGTAAGGTCTTCAACCACTTGATAGAATTTTTGTAAGAACAATGCTCAGACCACATTACAGAATAAATTGATATTTCTGTAAAATTTGGTGTGCGCCCAAGAATTTCTTTAATTTGGTCAAATTCTTCAGCACGTAATCCTAATTCAATGGCTTGTTCTAAAGTGGCAGGTGGAGATACTTTGCTTCCCATATAACTTGATATTTAATTATGCAAATTTAGTCATTCTTCTGAGGTCATGGACTAACCCTGAATGATGTTATCTCAACTTTTCAACAGGTATAATAATCATCAATACATCTGATTATTTGTATTTTTATAGGCGTTGGACTACTTAATACTCATACTACTCTTTTTGCTCTTTGCTTGGATACTGTATAAAATATCCAAGAAAACCGCTATTGACCTGAGATTTTTATGGATTGGCTGGTTTGGCAAATTACTGTATTGTATTCTTTTTGTTCAGATCTTCAGTGTCTACTATAATCCTTCCAAAAATTATGCATTGCAAGGAGACTCCTATAAATTTCAAGAAGATGGGAAAGTCTTATATGAAATTGCAAAAGATGATCCGGTTTTATATTTAAAAATCATGGCCGGTTTTGCCGGAGATGAACCTGAACTGCTTCAGGGCGCTTTGAAAAATTCTGTTGTCTGGGACGCAGGTGAAAATGGCGAAACCATAAATGATAACCGCCTAATTATTAAACTCAATTCATGCATACATTTTTTTTCACGTAACAATTCATATATACACGCGCTAGTCTTTGCAGCCATTTCTTTTCTAGGTATTATTTTAATTTATCAGAGTTTTAAAGACTGGATTCATTATAAAAAATTATTCTTGCTCGTTTTGTTGTTGATGCCTTCAATTGCTTTTTGGAGTAGCGGAATTACCAAAGAATCAGTCAGCATTTTTTCTATTGGCATCCTTTGCTGGTCACTGAAAAAAATAAGCGATGATTTCAATTTTAAGTATTTACTTGTGCTCTGTTTTGGTTTGCTTATTTCCTTGTTCAATAAACCGCACGTGGGTTTAATTCTGCTCCCATTCATCCTATTTATTTTAGCAGGAAATTTTATTCATTGGCGCAGGTCCGGAATTTGGATTTTCATTTCTTCCATGCTATTACTTGCCATGGTTTTCACCTTCACGCCTAAAAAAATTAATCTCTGTGAACGGGTATCATTCAAACAAGCAGAGTTGGATAATTTGGCGCGCGGGGGAATTTTTTTCATCAACGATTCAGCCTTCTGTTCATTTGACTACAAGTATTTGAAAAATTTTGAGACAGATACTATTTCTAAAATCAAAGTATTGGAATCTACTATAGGTGAGTATAAGTTATTTGGACATGACACTTTTCATTCCTTCACTATTACACCTTCTGACAAGGAATACGCAGTATATTTAGTTACTGCGCCGTCCAATAGTTATTTTAAAACAACAAAAATAGCAGGCAATAGATTAAAGATGATTACTACTATTCCTGAAACATTATTGAATACCTTGGTGCGTCCGTTCCCTTCTGATTCAGGTGGATCCTTGAAAAATTTTTCCTTCATTCAAAATCTTGTTATTCTTTCCATGTTAATTTTTGGAATTTTGAAAAGAAAAAAAAATTATGCGGCAAACGAAATATATTTTATTGTGATGCTAACCGGATTTTCATTTTGTTTACTAATTCTCATTGGCTGGACAACACCGGTATTTGGAGCCATTGCACGTTACAAAACACCAGCTGAACTCTTTATTATTATTTTGTTTTTTATTTTATATCATGGGAAAAAAATCACCACGTCTGCAAAAAATTAGTGCACTTTTTTTTATTGTATTTCTCCTTAGTTCCTGTTATCAAGGAAAAGATGCTGATCTGATCATACACAATGCCAAAATATATTCTTGTGATAAAAACTTTACCATGTATGAAGCAATGGCAATCAAAGACGGAAAAATTTTAGAACTTGGTCCTGAGAGAGAAATTCTAAACCGATATGATTGTGATCAGGTAATTGATGCCGGTATGAAACCAATTTATCCAGGATTTCATGATGCGCATTGTCATTTTTGGGCTTATGCACAAACATTGATTGAAGTAGATTTGACAGGATCGTTATCATACAATGAAGTCATAAAAAAACTGATAGCGTACGATCAAAAAAATAATCCTGATTGGATAACAGGACGTGGTTGGGATCAAACACTTTGGCAAGGTCAGCAGTTCCCGACTAAAGATACATTGGACATTCTTTTTCCTGACAAACCGGTTCTCATTAGACGCATTGACGGACACGCCGCATTGGCAAATTCCAAGGCACTTGAAATTGCAGGCATCACAGAAGACACTGTCATTGCCGGAGGAGAAATCCAAAAAATAAATGGAAAAACAACCGGCATTTTATTGGATAATGCATTTGATGCTGTTGCCAAATTTGTTCCGGAATCATCACCTGAAACAAAATTAAAATATCTGCAAGAGGCGGAATATAATTTATTTGAACAAGGGTTGACCTCACTGAATGACGCCGGTGTAAATTCAACAGACCGAGAATTATTTGTGAATTGGTATGAGCAAGGTTTACTCACTATCAGAAACTATTGTATGCTCATGCCTGATCAAGGAAATATCCGATTTGCATCAGAAAACAAAGTATATGAAACAGGTCATTTACTCATTCGTTCGTTCAAATTAGTTGCTGATGGTGCCATGGGTTCACACGGTGCATGCCTTTTACAACCATATAGTGATTCAGCCGGTATTTATGGTATGTTACTTTCAACACCTGATGATTTTAGAGAAATTGCTGAGCTTGCAGCAGAAATTGGTTATCAAATTAACACCCATGCCATTGGTGATTCAGCAAATCGCGTGATGTTAAAAATATATTCAGATATAATTGGTGATGTGCCTGATCATCGTTGGAAAATTGAACACGCCCAATTATTATCACCGGATGATTTTCACTACTTCCGTGATTTGCATATTATTCCATCAGTGCAACCCACCCACTGCACTTCAGATATGAGATGGGCAGAAAAACATGTGGGCGCGCAAAGAATTCTCTATGCCTATGCTTGGCAAAAGTTATTAGAGCATGCAGGTATATTAGCATTGGGAACAGATTTTCCAATAGAAAATATCTCACCATTAGAAACTTTTTACGCCGCCATTACTCGGCAAGATAAACAAGGAAATCCGGAGGGTGGTTTTTATTTTGATCAGGCGCTTACCAGAGAACAAGCCTTGCTGGGCATGACCCGCTGGGCTGCTTATTCTAATTTTGAAGACAACAAAAAAGGTTCACTTGAGGCCGGAAAATATGCAGATTTTATTATTCTCACCAAAGATATCATGGTGATTCCGCCGGCTGAAATTCTCAACACATTTGTAGAGAAAACATTTATTGGAGGTGTTGAAGTTTTTAGTGCAGAATAAAAAAGAAAAACGGTGTACTGAATTTCAATACACCGTTTTCCGCAAACCAAAACAAAGAAAACTTTCCCAACTTTCGTCAGGATCAGGGAACCACCCCTGAATTTTAGCAATTAATTTTGAGCAGTAGTTTTAATCATAATTGCTAAAGCTTATCAATATTTTATTCTCCATTGACCGTTGCCAATGATTGTTTTGTCAACTTAAAAAGAAGGACAAGAAATTGTTCTGAATTTTTTAGTTGGTTTTCTACAGTTGAAATTTAATCCAAGTGAAAGTTCATGTGAACCACCTGAAGCATTTGTCAATTTAGAAACGGTAACATCATAGCTATAACCAAATTTAAAAGTACCGGTATCAATACCAATCAACAGGATAAACGCATCACGCGGACGCAGCCAAGCACCAGCAGTGAAGGCGCCATATTTAATATACGTACCAATATTCAGTTGCATGAAACCATCCTGATAAGTATAGATGACATTCGGTGAAATTGCGGTTACATTTTGGTATTGTGATCCTTTTCCAAATTCAATGTTTGCACCCATGTGCCCTGTGAAACGCATTGGCAAACGGCTATCACCTTGTGGGTTGAGGATCAAACTTTCTTCAGGTGTATTCAAGTGTTTAGCACAAAATCCGAAGTAGAAATTTTTTGAGTATCCAACCAAACCTGCTTGAACATCAAAAAATCCTTTAGTACCCCAAGTGCCGTTCAGTTTACCTCTAGGCAAATCTCCTGTTTGATAAATGAAACCACGGTGAGGGTCAATCATATCACCAAAACTTAGTTTGCTCCAGTCTAGGTATTTTTGATTCCAACCGGCTTGAGCTCCAAAAAGCAATGTAAACTTTCTGGTTACTTGTAAGTGGTAAGAATATGCCAGGTTCACGGTAGTCCAATTGAGTGTGTTTTTACCGGCCATATCATTGGTAACCATTAACGCAATACCACCTTGCATAGAGTTTACGAACTGGTCATAAGAAATACTGTTGGTAATGAAAGCACCAGTCAGTGATGGCCACTGGTTACGGTGATTCATATTCAGTCGGGGACATCCGTGTGTCCCTGCCAAAGCCGGATTTAAATAAATCGGGTTGGCATAGAATTGGGTGAATTCAGGATCCTGCGCATGGCTTTGGATTGAAATCAATATAGCGAATATGTATACTAACTTTTTCATCGTCTTAATGTGTTAATCTCTGATTTTTCCTTTTTGCATTGAATCTGATTCCGATATTATGCGATCCGTACTTATTCTGCATAATAGCTGACTCAGTGTAGTCGTAATGATAAACAAATTTGAAAGTTTCAAAATGAATTCCGGCAGATGCGGTAAACTCTCTATTGGTAGAAACAGCGCCACCAATAGTAAACCATCCTGCGCGGTAATTCATTCCGCCCCAGAACTCAGGTTTGTTTCCGAATTGTTGATATGCCACAAAAGGACTATACGTCATTGTCTTCTGATTGGATACATAATCTGTCCCAATTATTCCTGAAAGCCTTACCGGCGTTTCAGACGGTGAAGATAAATCATTTCCGTAAACATTTTCATAATGTCTGCTTAAATTATCTGCACTAAAACCGGCATAGAACCATTTTGTATTGACAACCAAGCCCAAACCGTAGTCTTTATACCACTGATGGGTAATTCCTCCCATTTCATTATCGCCAACGGTTTGAAGCGTTCTGCCTCTATCCATTTCAATTAAACTACTTGATGGTAATTTATCACCGTTTGCAATCATAGATCCCATAGTAAATTTAACGGATGGTTCAATCATGAAATTTCTGGACACTACTAGTTTTGGTGAATAAATCAGGCTGGCATTGTAATCTCCAAACTGTCCCATTCCATAATCTTGTGCAGTGATCATCAAACCTATTCCACCGCGCATGCTGTAGAGGTAATTGTCAAATGAAATATTTAATTCTTGTGAATTTTGTTCAGAGCCCAACCATTGATTGCGGTAGGTCATTTCAAAGCGAGGTTTAAGCATACCACCGGTGAAAGCTGAGTTGAAAGAAAGCAATGAACTTTGCGGCAACAATAACTCCGGGTCACGTAAGTTGGTCAAACCAACCGGGTAACCAAGCATTCGGTCAATTTTTTTGTAAATTTTGCGAAACACAGATATTGAGCGGCTATTGTTTTTTTGATTGGATCCTTTTTGAATTTCAAAATTCAGATTTTTACCTGCAGGATTGGCTCTGTATTTACCTGCATCTTGATCTCCATTCATTTTTTCTGACTCAGAGTTTACCAGTGATTCATTTCCATGGTACGCATAATTTCCACGGTTGAACATTAATTCATCTTCCCCATTATTTTCAGGTTGGTTGACAAAATTATTATTTGTTGAGAGGTTAATTGTTCCATCAGAATTCAGACTTTGCGCATACTGTTGATTTTGATCAGATGGAGAGTTACCGGTGATATCTGCGAATAAATTAGCGAAGCGTTCAGAAATCACCTGATTAGATTGAGCCGACCACTTATTGGAACGAGAACCATGCATATCAAGTTGAGAATTTTGGAGCGTAACCTCATCAACCGACCCTGAAATAAGCCAAGTAGTTGTGATAGAAAGCACAGCAATAACCGCAGCGGCAGCACCCCAATAGTACCAACCAATCACGCGGCGTTTTTTCTCTAATTTATGTGCGTTTGGATAAACAACCGGCTGATCAGCAACGAATGCCATATCCCAGGCATCGGCATCGGCATCAAATTCAGGATGATTCAACAGAAAGGATTCAAACTTTTCTGCATCAGCTGCAGAGAGATTGCCCTCTTTGTAATCAAACATCCACCGGTCAAAATTTTCAGATATATTCATATCACCAGGCTAAGATCTTTTATCTGTTTTTTCATTTTATTGCGGGCCCTGAAGAGATAAACTTTCACCTGAGGCTCAGACAAGCCAAGGATTTCGCCAATCTCATTGTAGTTGTATCCTTCCAAATCTCTTAAAAGGATGACTGATTTTTGCACCGGAGGTAAGCTTGCCAGACAACGTTCAACAATTTCACTCATTTCAAAATTGTGGCTATGAACTTCACTGGTTTCATTGCTTACCACTTTTTCTACATAAGTTACCTTGCTGTTTTTCTTAATCATGTTGAGCATGGCATTGTGGGCGCAGGTAAAAAGCCAGGCTTTGGCTTTCACATTCTCCACTTTTTTCCGGTTTTCCCAAAGTTTTTCAAAAACATCTTGCACAATATCCCCGGCGTCTTCCCGGTTTTGAAGATATCTCAGGCAGTAGCCGTAAAGGCGTCCTGAGAATTCTTTCACTGCGATATTGTACTCATTTCTTTCCAAACTACTCGGGTTTTAAATCAGACCTACGGGTCCCCTTTCAAACAGCTAAAACAATCTCACTCCTCAAAAAGTTACACCTGGTTCAAATTTTCTAACGATAATTTTTTGACAAGTTACTAAAATATTATGTTTTACTACGTTAATCAGCCATTTTTGTTCTATTTTTAGCCTCAGTCAAACTATAAGCCAGACGTATTATGAACGTAAAAAGACTCTTCGATATTCCGTATCACCAACTAAATAGTTATCCACAAGACGATGCATTTTGTGACAAACGTGGAGGCAAGTGGTTAAAAATCAGCACAAAAGAATATGTTGACAAAGCTAATTCCCTATGTCGTGGTTTGCTAAAAAATGGCATTCAACCAGGTGATAAAGTGGCCGTGATAGCTAATAATCGGTCTGAATGGAACATGACGGATATTGCAGTTCAGCAAGCCGGAGCTATTCTAGTTCCTGTTTATCCAACCATTCATGAAGATATTTACGCCTATATTTTCAATGATGCAGAAGTAAAAATGTGTTTTGTCAGCGATCAAGAATTAGCTGACAAAGTGAATAGAATCATATCTAAAGTTCCTAGTTTAAAAGGACTTTACTCATTTGAATCAGTAAATGGCGCAAAAATTTGGACTGAACTTCACGTTGATGCTGACAGCAGCTTAGATTCAGAAATTGCTAAAAGAAAAGAACAGATTAAGGGAGAAGATTTAGTTACGCTCATTTACACATCCGGAACAACAGGTAATCCCAAAGGAGTTATGTTGTCTCACAATAATATATTGAGTAATGTTATAGCGTGTGAACCACGGCTTCCGGTTGGAAAAGATGCCATTGCCTTAAGTTTTTTACCGGTTTGTCACGTATATGAGCGCATGTTATTGTATCTATATCAATACACCGGAGTGTCTATTTATTTTGCAGAGAGCATGGACACCATTGGCGATAATTTGCGTGAAGTAAAACCTAACGTATTCACCGCTGTTCCGCGACTATTGGAAAAAGTGTATGAAAAAATTATGGCAAAAGGTGAAGAACTCACCGGAATCAAAAGAAAACTCTTTTTCTGGGCTATAAAATTAGGTGAAGAATATGATGTGATGGGCAAATCAGGCATGTATCATTTTAAATTGGGCATTGCACGTAAATTAATTTTCTCAAAATGGAAAGAAGCATTAGGCGGTAGAGTTGAAGTTGTGGCCTCAGGTAGTGCTGCTTTAAACCCACGTTTGGCGCGCATTTTCATTGCTGCAGGTGTGCCCGTTATGGAAGGCTATGGGCTTACTGAAACATCTCCCGTAGTTAGTGTAAACTGGCAAAAAGATAATTTGGTGAGAATTGGAACTACCGGAACTGTTATAGATAATGTAACAGTAAAAATTGCTGAAGACGGAGAAATTTTAGTAAAAGGTCCAAACGTCATGATGGGCTATTATAAAATGCCTGAAGCTACGGCAGAAGTAATTGACAAAGAAGGTTGGTTTCACACCGGTGATATCGGAACCTTGGTTGAAGGAAAATTTTTAAAAATCACGGATCGTAAAAAAGAAATTTTCAAAACATCCGGTGGAAAATATATTGCACCTCAAATCATGGAAAATAAATTCAAAGAATCACGTTTCATTGAACAAATCATGATAATTGGTGAAAATCAAAAAATGCCTGCAGCGTTTATTGTACCTGCTATTGAACAATTGAAAGATTGGGTAAAGCACAATTGTGTAGAATGCGGAACAAGTCAGGAAGAGATGATTCAAAATGGAAAGGTGATAGAATTATTCCAGAAAGAAGTTGATCAATACAACACGTTTTTTGGTGACTATGAAAAAGTAAAACGGTTTGAATTAACACCCATTCAATGGGGAATAAATACCGGTGAAATGACACCCACATTGAAACTTAAACGCAAAGTAATTCTTGAAAAGCACGCTGATTTATTCAAACGCATTTATGGATAATAGCGCACTGTTTAATTTCTTTGAATCAGATTATATCTGGATTTTCTATGCTCTGCTGTATGGTGCCGGATTAGTGATTACTATAGTTGCAATCCAAAAGAACAAGAAAAAGAAAAAACAAAAAAAGGATGATGATTTGGATGAAATTTTGAAATAAAGCGTAAAAAGAATTTCACGCAGTTATCATTTTACATAGCTAATTCTTTACTGATGATGGTGTCAATATGTGCCATCATTTCCTGAATATATGAATCATCATTCATGGTGGCGGTCATAAAAACAGATCCTTCAATAAGTGTAAAAAATTTGCGTGCGTAGGTTTTAGGATTAATCTCTTTTCTGATTTCACCAGAGTCAATTCCGTTTTGAATTATACGCGTGATGTATCTTTGCAGGCGTGTAATTACATCTTGCACCCGCTCTAACAATTCAGGGTGTTGATTATTGGCATCCACACCAATATTTAAAATAGGACATCCTCCAAATTCAATGGTAACTGATTTATACGTGCGATAAAAATTGGTGATACCATACAATTGTTGCAGGGGAGAATGAATTCCGGTAAGCTCTTCCCTAATTTTTAAAACAACCCGTTCAACATTGTATTTGAAAGCGAGAAAAGCCAGCTCATCTTTATTTTTAAAATTGCCATAAATAGCCCCTTTGGTTAGTCCGGTAGCCTCAACCAAATCAGCCATGCTGGTTCCATAATAGCCGTGTTTATTAAAAATAGGAGCTACTTTCTGAATGATGTATTGTGATGTATGATGCGCCTTGCCTGCCAAAGGAAAATTTTTTACAAAATTAGGAAAAACAAACGAGCAGTAAACTCTTTCCATTTTTAATCATTAGAAAGAATGAATTACCAATTGCATCAACAACCAAAGTCAAAAGAATAAGTTCACTGAAACATCAAGTTAAATTCAATACACTTGCATTACAACAACAATAAAACAGATTCAAGTTTTATGCCGCGAGAACCCTTGATTAAAATGAGATAATTAGTGAACTTTTCTAATTTTCCGGATTGGATTAATTCTTGTGCTGATTTATATTTTAGAAAGTTGGTTTGCGTATTTTCAAATTCATTCCCAACAACCATCACTTCACAATTTTTATTCTTCAACAGATCAACAATTTTTTGATGCTCATCTCGTGATATTGGTCCCAACTCAAGCATGTCACCTAGAATAGCTAATTTGCTTTGATGATCAATAGCCAGAAAGTTTTCAATAGCGGCTTTCATGCTGGTTGCATTGGCATTGTAGCAATCAACAATCAAAGTGTTTCGTTCCGTTTTTTCAATTTGTGATCGTTTGTTTGAAGGCATGTACGATGCAAGTGCTGTATTTATTTTTTCAGCATCAACTTCAAAGAATTTTCCAATGCAAACAGCAGATAAAAAATTGTAAAAATTATAATTGCCAACCAGGTGGGTTAAAATTTCAGGCGATGAATAATTATCACTTTTCCACTTAAAATTCACGTAAGGAGTCAGTGCAGTTATCTCACCACTTACCAGACCGGTTTCATTTCCAAACGCAATGCAATTTGTATCTGCGGGCAAATGCTTGCACAACACATCGTCGGTAGCATTATAGAAAATAGTTCCTTTAGTATTTTTAAGAAAACGATACAGTTCTGTCTTAGTTTTTATCACACCATCCAATGAGCCAAAACCTTCAATATGTGCTGCACCAATGTTGGTAATGATACCATGTGTAGGCTCTGCAATTTCACAGAGCTCTTGAATATCTCCCGGTTTGCTTGCACCCATTTCAATGATGGCCATTTCATGATCCATATTCAAGCGCAACAAGGTAAAAGGCACACCCAAATGATTGTTTAAATTACCTTCAGTGATTAAGATATTATAGGTGGTAGAAAGAACCGCACCAATTAATTCTTTAGACGTGGTTTTTCCATTACTTCCCGTTATACCAATAACCGGAATATTAAATTGTCTGCGATGATAGTTGGCTAATTGCTGCAGCGTTTTAAGCACATCATTTACCAGAATACATTTATCTGAAACAGCAAATTCTTTCTCATCAATGACGGCATAAGCACAGCCTTGTTCAAGCGCTTGTGAGGCAAATTGATTTGCATTGAAATGCTCACCCTTCAGTGAAAAAAAAATTGAACCGGGCGTAATTTTTCTGGTGTCGGTTGAGATGCCGTCACATTGCAAAAAAAGGCGATACAATTCTTCCATTTCAATCATGTCAATCATTTCTTCAAAATAGCCGCAATCCCCGGCAATTCAATTCCTTCAAGATATTCAAGCATGGCGCCGCCGCCGGTTGATACATGAGAAACTTCTTTGTCTAAACCAAATTTATTTACTGCAGCCACACTGTCACCACCGCCTACTAATGTAAAGGCTCCTTTGCCGGTTGCGGCTGCAACCGCTTTTGCAATTTCTAATGTGCCGTGTTGGAATTTTTCCATTTCAAAAACGCCCATCGGACCATTCCATAAAATTAATTTTGATGCTAAAATACATTCATTGAAAAGGCGAATAGATTCATCGGCAATGTCAAGGCCCATCCATCCCTCAGGTATTTCACCTATTTTTCCTTTTCCTGTATGGGCGCTATCAGAAAATTCATCTGCCCAAATGGTATCTATGGGTAAAAGAATGCGAACATTTTTTTCTTTTGCTTTTTGCATGATGTCTTTTGCTGTTTGCAAATGATCATCTTCAACGAGTGATTTTCCAATTTGTCCCCCTTGCGCTTTGATGAAGGTATATGCCATGCCGCCACCAATAATCAGATTATCTACTTTATCAAGCAGGCGTGTGATGATCGTAATTTTAGAAGAAACTTTTGCACCACCGACGATAGCCGTGAGTGGTTTTTGGTTTGAATTCAATACTTTGTCAACGCTTTCAATTTCACGTTCAAGCAGGTAACCAAACATTTTATCATTCGAAAAAAAATCAGCCACAATAGTAGTTGATGCATGCGCACGATGCGCTGTACCAAATGCATCATTCACATAACAATCTCCGTGTTTTGAAAGCAGTTCAGCATAACCCCGGTCACCCTTTTCTTCTCGCTGATGATAGCGCAAATTTTCAAGTAATAAAACCTGACCCGGTTTTAACGAGGCAGATTTTTCGAACGCTCTTTCACCAATACAATCTGTTGCAAAGTCAATTTTAAATCCTAGATATTTTTCAATTACCGGAATACAATGTTTGAGTGAATATTTTTCTTCAGGAATATTTTTTGGGCGACCCAAATGAGACATGAGTACAACACTACCTCCGCCATCAAGCACTTTTTTAATTGTCGGAATGGCTGCCCTAATGCGCGTGTCATCAGTAACCTCAAAAGTTTCTTTGTTCAATGGCACGTTGAAATCAACACGAATTAGAGCACGTTTGCCTTTAAAATCATAGGTAGAAATAGATTGCATTGGATGTTGTTTAATTTGCGCTCCAAATATAAGGCTTACTGCCTGAACATGGGCATGATTCAATGCACCACAACGAATGAATTTATTAACGGGGTGTTAACAGCAGCACGTTATTATCTCAGTAAAACAAGATTCATCTTTACTGATAAAAAAAAATCCCGCTCAAACTGAACGGGATTTTTTCTGAAATCATAGTTAAAATTAAACTGCTCCTTGATCAATCATAGAGTCAGCAACTTTTACGAAACCTGCAATGTTGGCACCTTTTACATAGTCAACATAATTTCCGTCTTTACCATATTTTACACAAGCTTCATGAATTGAAATCATGATATTATGTAAACGTTGGTCAACCTCTTCACGAGTCCATGACAAACGCAATGAGTTTTGAGACATTTCCAAACCTGAAGTAGCAACACCACCGGCGTTAGATGCTTTACCAGGAGAGAATAAAACTTTTGCTTTGTGGAAAGCAGCAATTGCTTCCGGTGTTGAAGGCATATTAGCTCCTTCAGCAATACATTTGCATCCGTTTTTAACAAGCACGGCTGCAGCTTTACCATCAAGCTCATTTTGAGTAGCGCATGGAAGAGCGATATCGCATTTTACTTCCCAAGGTTTTTTACCTTTTACAAATTTTGCGGTTTTGAATTTTTTAGCGTACTCTTCGATACGGCCACGTTTTACGTTTTTCAACTCCATCACGAATTCTAATTTCTTAGCATCAATTCCGGCTGAATCATAAATATATCCGTCAGAGTCAGAAACAGTAACCACTTTAGCTCCCAGTTGAGTAGCTTTTTCAACGGCATATTGTGCTACATTACCTGATCCAGAAACTACAACAGTTTTTCCTTTGAAAGAATCTTTTTTGGTTTTCAACATTTCTTGAGCAAAGTACACTGTACCATAACCGGTAGCCTCAGGACGAATCAATGATCCACCCCAGTTACGACCTTTTCCGGTAAGCACTCCGGTAAATTCATTTGCCAGACGTTTGTATTGTCCAAACAAGAAACCAATTTCACGGCCACCTACTCCAATATCACCTGCAGGTACATCTGTATCAGCCCCAATATGACGGAAAGCTTCAGTCATGAATGATTGACAAAAACGCATTACCTCATTGTCTGATTTTCCTTTTGGATCAAAATCAGATCCACCTTTTGCACCACCCATTGGCAGCGTAGTCAATGAATTTTTAAATGTTTGCTCAAAACCTAAAAATTTCAACACAGAAAGATTTACGGTTGGGTGAAAACGGAAACCACCTTTGTATGGCCCAATTGCTGAATTGTATTGAATACGGAACCCACGATTCACCTGAATTTTTCCTTTGTCATCAACCCAAGGAACACGGAACATAATCACGCGCTCAGGCTCTACAATGCGCTCAAGAATATTTGCCTCTTTGTACTTTGGCTTATCCGCGATATACGGAATGATAGCCTCTGCAACTTCATGTACTGCCTGTAGAAACTCCGGTTCGTTCGGGTTTTTTGCAGTCACCTTTTTCATAAACTCATCAATCTGAGCTTTGTATTTTGCTGACATAGAAAAGTATTTTTATGTAATAGGGGCAAATGTATATAGTTTTTTGAAACGTTGTACTAAAATAGCTCAACAAGCTAAGTTTGCAGGTAGAATATCATTTATTGTCGATTGTCAACACCAGCGGGTTACCGTTTTACCAATTCTGACATTCAACTATTAGCATGTCTTTTACGTCTGAGAGAATGGACAATTATGCTAATTATTATTACCTTTCCGTGATGCAAAACCTGAAATCCATACTGTGCGCAATGCTAACCTGCTTCACCGTGTTGGCGTTTGCCCAAGAGACTGACCATCCTCCGGGGACTTACAATTTTCTTGAAAACGGCGGACAATGGCCGAGCCATGTGCATTATAGAGCCACAATACCTGGTGGACATATATGGCTTGAAAAGTATGGCATACTGTATCATTTCAATAACTATTATACTGCCCACCATGAAGGATTGGAAAAAACTGACAAGCACGAACAGCCAATACTAGAGGATTATATTTACGCAAGATTTTTAAATTCAAACCTGGATCACACCACTAAACATGATCATCCAACTAAGGAGTACTACAACTTTTTTATTGGCAATGATAAAACCAAGTGGGTCTCCAATATTCATGGTTATAATGAAATTGAATATCAAAATTTGTATGAGAATATAGACTTGAAATTCTATGAACAAGGTGGACAGCTAAAATATGAATTCACTGTTCATCCTGGCGGTAATCACAACGAAATTGTAGTTCAATACTTTGGAACTGAAAAAATAACAAAGTCTAAATCAGGAAATATTATTATTGAATCTTCATTAGGTCAAATCATTGAACAAAAGCCTTATGTCTACCAAATAAAAAACGGGAAAATAATTGAAATTGATGGTGAGTTTAAAATAGAAGATGACAAAATGAGCTTCGAACTCGGAGATTATGATCAATCACTAGATTTAATAATAGATCCTGTTTTAATTTTCGCGACTTACAGTGGTTCTCCTTCTGATAACTTCGGAATGACCGCAACCTATTCCTATTCAGCTGAAGCATATAGTGGCGGCACTGTGTTTGGCAATGCATATCCAGCTCCATTTGCATCAGCTTTTGACATCAATGCAAATTTTCCATGGGCCATTGATCCATTTTTTGGTAGTGCTGGAAGCCTGAGCTACGGCATCACTGATGTTTTTCTTTCCAAATATTCTACTGATGGCACAACCATGATATGGACAAATTTTTTAGGCGGTGGTGACGAGTTTGCCGGAACCGAAACAGTACATAGTCTTATTTGTGACACCGCCAATAATGTTTATTTATATGGGGCTACATCCTCAACTGATTTTCCAATAATGAATGGATTTCAACCTACTCACTCTGGAGGAACAGCAGGATCAAATTATTATTATAATGGAGTGTACTATGGCAACCAAGGTACAGATATTTTTGTGTCAAAAATTAGTTCCGATGGTACTGCTCTCCTTGGTTCAACTTACATTGGAGGTACAGGTAATGATGGCATCAACTACAGAATTGGTGGTGGAACATACAACTCCGTAGCATCTTATGACTCTCTCACATCCAATTACGGAGATCAGTTCAGAGGTGAAATTATGCTTGATTCAAATAATAATGTATTAATTGCATCAAGTACTCGCTCAATTGATTTTCCGGTGTTGAATAGTTTTCAAAGCGCTAATGCCGGACAACAAGATGGTGTTCTTTTCAAGATTTCGAATGATTTCAATACCCTTCTTTGGTCAACTTATTTTGGTGGTTCACAAAATGACGCATGTTATTCTGTTAAAATTGATTCTTCTTATAATATACTGATTGCCGGAGGAACATCATCAACGAATATTCCTGGAACAGCAGGAGGATTAAACCCCGCATATCTGGGCGGTAAAACAGATGGATTTGTTGCAAAAATTACCCCTGATGGAACCACCTTAGTGCAATCAACCTATATTGGAACAAATGTTTATGATCAAACCATTTTTGTTGAAATTGATCGGTGGGATAATGTGTATATTGTAGGAAACACCAATGGGTCAATGCCGATCATTAATGCTGTCTTTTCTAATCCAAATAGTGGTCAGTTCATCATGAAAATTCAACCTGATTTAACATCTGTAATTTATTCTACTGTTTTCGGAAGCGGGTCAGGTGATCCTGATATATCACCTGCGGCGTTTCTAGTGGACGTATGCGGAAATGTATATGTTTCAGGATGGGGAGAACATCTAGTACAATTTTTTCCCCCAGGCGATTCACTCAAAAACATGCCAGTTACAGCAGATGCATTTCAACAATACCCACAAGATGGATTTGACTTCTATCTTTTCGTATTAGAACGTGATGCACAAAGTATGTTGTATGGTAGCTATCTAGGAGATGCTAATGCTCACGAACATGTTGATGGAGGTACATCAAGATTTGACAAATATGGGGTAGTTTATCAATCTGTATGTGGGGGCTGTGGAGGGTCAAGCACCTTTCCAACAACAGCAGGCGCATGGTCAAACGCAAATCTAAGTCCTAATTGTAATAACATCGTTTTCAAATTTGATTTTGAAATTGTACCCATTGCTGATTTTGAAATAAGTCAGTTAGAAGGTTGCGCGCCGTTGACGTTAGATTTGGATAACGAAA
Source organism: Crocinitomicaceae bacterium (assembly GCA_016708105.1). Classification (NCBI taxonomy): domain Bacteria; kingdom Pseudomonadati; phylum Bacteroidota; class Flavobacteriia; order Flavobacteriales; family Crocinitomicaceae; species Crocinitomicaceae bacterium. The sequence goes on along the minus strand of JADJGJ010000002.1, from coordinate 710,591 downwards.
GTAATGATACCTTGAATTCAGTTTGGTCATTTCCGCCTGAGGCTATTGTATTGAGTGGCGGAGCTAATCCACAAATACTTTTTACTGATCCGGGTACGTACAATATTTATCTTTCTATCACAGATACTATTTGTAATTTAACTGATACCGCTCTCAAGGTTGTTACCGTGTATAATGCGTTACAACTTTCAATTCCTGATGATACGATAATTTGTTCATCATCTACATTTGATTTAGTGGCAAATTCTTACGGCACGGCAAGTGGTTTTATCTGGGATGATGATCCTGATTTTTCAAGTCCGCTGGCAAGTGGAATGGATTCTGTAATCACCGTATCTCCCGGCACTGAAACTACCTATTACGTTACCGCAACCAATGGCTGGCCACTGTGTAATATTATTGATTCAGTACAAGTATTTTTTGTTGAAGGTGCAGTTGATGTCATGGATGATACTACCATTTGTATTGGCACCAACGCTTTTCTTCACGCTGAAAATTTGGTGCCATCAGTGAACATGACATTTAATTGGTCACCAGACAGCGCACTGGCTTCTGAAAGTGGGAATACAGCTGTTGCTGATCCTACAGTATCAATGTATTATTATGTAACAGCAACTACTGATTTGGGTTGTACTTATACTGATTCGGTTTTTGTGAATGTGATCAATTTAAATTCATCTATGTTGAATGCAACAGCAACACCTGATACCATTCCTGAAGGAGGTACTTCAACCTTGCTTGTAACACCGGGAGGATATGCTTACTTATGGTTTCCACCAACCGGCCTGAGCAACCCAACCGGTCAAACAACTACTGCCACTGTTGATCAAACAACAACTTATGAGGTAACGGTGTTTGAAGGTACTTGTCAGGCAAAAACTACAGTCACCATTTATACCCGTGAATATGTTTGTGGTGATGTTTACATTTTTGTACCAAACGCATTTTCACCTAATGCAGATAACGTGAATGATAAATTGTATGTCCGCGGTGAAAATATTCTGGAAATGGAATTTAAAATTTTTAACCGCTGGGGTGAACTGGTTTTTGAAACCACTGATCAGTCAGTTGGCTGGGATGGTACATTTAAAGGTGAACTGGTGGATCCGGATGTATATGTATACCATCTCAAAGTAATTTGTTTTGATCAACAAGAAAATCTGATAAAAGGTAACATCACTCTGATGCGTTAAGGATGAAAAATTTCTTGGTCATAGCATTTGTTTTTGTTGCGCTTTCATCATTAGGGCAAGACATTCACTTTTCACAGTTTTACATGAATCCGGTATTTTTGAATCCGGCATTGAGTGGTGATTTTGACGGCAGCATGCGGTTTGCAGGGAATCAACGCAGCCAGTGGAGATCAGTGTCAAGGCCATACAACACGATTGGTATTTCAGCTGAAAGTCGTGAAGAATTTATTATGCCATCCATGTATCATGCGGTAAATATTTTTCATGATGCAGCAGGTGATGGAAATTATCGCACAGTTGAATTTAATCTATCAACCGCTTATCGTTTTTACCTTGACAAAGATTCAATACATACCATTACACCCGGAGTTCAACTTGGGGTAAATCATCGGTCTATAGATTTTTCAAAACTCAATTTTGACAGTCAATTCAATGGGTATTATTATGATCCGGGCTTGCCTACTCTTGAAAATTTTGGATCTTCAAAACGCACCGGCTTTAATTTGAATCTTGGATTAATGTATGCATGGCGACCTGAACATCGCAAAGAAATTGTTGCCGGATTTGGTCTCTTTAATATACCACAAATGAAACAAAGTTTGTACGGTGATGATCTTATAAAACGTGATCGTCGTTTTATTTTTCATGCTAACGCAACCTATAAATTAAATTTTGAGTGGGACATTCAGCCGGGAATATTTATGCAGTTTCAAGGAGATTATAAAGAAATTATTTTTGGTTCTAACGCTCGTTATATTATCAAAGACAAACAAGGCGAGTTTATTGCTCCGTACGGTGGAATCTGGTTCAGAAACAGAGATGCGGCATACATGGTAGTTGGTATGTATTACAATGACTGGACAGCCGGAATCAGTTATGATTTCAATGTTTCAAAACTTGTACCGGCAAGTAATGTACGAGGCGGTCTTGAAATATCTGTGCAGTATGTTTTGCATTTGTTTAAACCTAAAGATATCAAACACCGCATTTGTCCTGACTATTTATAATACATGATTGCACGCGTTCTAATTTCTCTCTCATTTATTCTTGTCATCTGCAACACTCGGGTACAAGCACAATCATTTCAGCAATTAATGGAATTTGCTGATCAAAAATCTATTGAAGGTGATTACTACTATGCCATTCAATATTATGAACGTGCAATGCAAATTGATTCAAATTCAGTAGAACTATTATGGAAATATGCTGAAGCTTTAAGAAAATATAAAGACTATCCCAAGGCAGAATATTATTACGCAAAAGTTTATAAAAAAGAAGAAGCCCGCATTTACCCCATGAGTATTTACTGGCTGGCAACCATGCAACAAATGAATGGAAAATATTCACTCTCATTGGAACATTGGAAAGAAGCAAAAAAAGTGTATAAAAAAGATCGGGAAGGATATTTGTATTTAAAATCTCAGCAACAAATAAAAAGTTGTCTCTGGGCATCCAAAGCTGTGCGTGACACTTCAGATTATAATTTGTCTCATTTACCTGAACCGGTCAATTCCAAAGATTCAGAATTTGCTCCACGATTTCATCAAAACAAAATGTATTTCACTTCACTGAAAGCAGATTCAATAAATTTTTCAGAAGAAGTTTATACAGCAGATTATTCGTTGCAGATTTATACCGTTGATCAGCAAGACAGCATGTTTAACAACCTCACCCGGGTGAGTGACGTTTATATACAAGGTTTGCATTCAGCCAACGGCACATTCAGTCCTGATGGAAAACGATTTTATTTTTCACGTTGCAACGGTGATTATGAATGTAAAATTTTTGTTGGTAAAGTAGAAGGTGATAAAATTACTGACATTGATAGTTTGGGAGAAATCATTAATGAGCCCGGTTATATTTCAACCATGCCTCACAGCACACTTATCAATGGAGAAGAAGTGCTGTTTTTCTGCTCTACCATCAAACATAATTATGGCGGTTTGGATATTTGGTATACCATTGTAAAAAACGGCAATCAATATTCATTACCAAAAAATTTAGGCCCAACCATCAACACCATGGACGATGACATCACCCCATTTTATGATACCACAACAAATCGTTTGTATTTTTCATCATCTTGGCATGAGGGGTTTGGTGGACAAGATATTTTTTATGCAGAAAATCCAAATCTGGATATGCAGTTCAGCACACCGACTAATCTGGGAATTCCGGTTAACTCTGCACAAAATGATACGTATTTAGCAGTTCATCCAACAACCGGAAAATTTTATTTTTCAAGCAACCGGGTGGGTGTCAACTTTGCAAAAAATCCAACTTGTTGTAATGATATTTTCATTGCTGCTTTACCTGAAGTAATTATTCCGCAAGGCAGATTTGAATCACTTGAAGATTTGAATAAAAAACTACCCGTGGTATTATATTTTCACAATGACGAACCAAATCCACGCAGCCGTGATACTGTTACCGGATTGAATTACATGACAACCTATCGTGAATACATTAAACTGAAACCAACTTATCACAAAGAATATTCAGCAGGCTTATCGGGTGATGATGCTGAAGAAGCCAAAGAAGATATTGATGATTTTTTTACACAATATGTTGAGCAGGGAGTATTGGATTTGCAAGAATTTACGCGTCTTCTTTTAATTGAACTCAACAAAGGATATGATATTGAAGTTACCATCAAAGGATTTGCATCTCCGTTAGCAAAAACAGATTATAATGTAAGTCTCACCAAGAGACGAATTTCAAGTTTAGTAAACTATCTGCGTGAATACGGCACAGGCGAATTTATACCGTACTTAGATGGCACAGCATCTAACGGAGGTAGCCTAACGTTTGTACAAATTCCGTTTGGAGAATACACGGCAGATATTTTAATCAGCGATAACGTAAACGATCAAAAAAATTCAGTTTACAGCAGAAAAGCAGCACTTGAAAGAAAAATTGAAATTCAAAGTGTGAGTTTGGTGAAAAAAGATTCAAGCTATGCCGAGATGAAATTTCTGAAGGAGATTCATGATTTTGGAGCTTCAACCAAGGGTCAGATACTAAGCTGGGAATTCACCTTCACCAATACCGGCGACATGGATTTGATCATAGACAGCCTTGAATCAGATTGTCCATGTTTCACTTACGAGATGGATAAAAAAATTCTCAAACCCGGAGAAAGCGCAACCATAAAAGTAAGCCTGAACACCACTACTCAATCAGGGTTAACCGTGCGAAGAATAAAAATCTATTCAAACGTCAAAAATAAGGTGAAAGAAATATCCGTAACAACAGAGGTAAAGTGATTTGAAGTTGAAGGGAAGGTTTTGATATAAACCATTGCGCATGGGTTTTGAAAAAGTGAATTTTCGTCACCATTTTTCCGCCCCCTGCACCAACGCTGAAGCACCTGCGCAAGCGTTTAATCCCCGCAGTGAAGGGGAAACCAGAACACACGGTTTTGAGAGAAGTGTGTGCTTACCTCACTTCCGCTATCCCTCGGAGAGAGGAAAGAGGAGTGAGGAGAAACCCTTACCTTTGCCCCATGAAACTTCACTACCGCACCATTGGCTCAGGAAAACCACTTTTTATTTTGCATGGTCTTTTCGGCTCATCCGATAACTGGCAAACTTTGGGGAAAAGATTTGCTGAACATTACAAAGTGTATTTTGTTGATCAGAGAAATCACGGACATAGTTTGCACACCCATGAATTCAATTATGATTTAATGGTACAAGATTTCCATGAACTCATTCAAGATCTGGAAGAAAAAAATGTAAATATTATTGGGCATTCCATGGGTGGAAAAACCGCCATTGCATTTGCAGCAAAGTATCCGCAAATGGTAGATAAAATGGTTATTGGAGATATTTCACACAAAGCATACCCCATGCATCACGACACTATTCTTGAGGGTTTAAATGCCATTGATCTGAAAAAAATTAAATCAAGATCTGAGGCTGACGCTTTGTTGAATGAATACATTCCTCAAGCAGGAGTAAGACAATTTCTTCTCAAAAATCTATATTGGATTGAACCGGGCGTTTCACTGGGTTGGCGTATAAATCTTCCGGTATTAACGCGTGAAATTCCTAAGATTCTACTTGAGATTACATTTGATCAAATTGAAATTCCCACTTTGTTTATTCGGGGTGAACTATCAAATTACATTACTGAAGCAGACTTTGAGGAAATTCATTTAAAATTTCCAAACAGTTCAATACATACTATCCCCAATTCAGGCCACTGGATTCACGCAGAAGCACCTGAAGAATTTTACAATTTAGTTCGAAACTTTATTGGTTAAAAAAGCTATCAGTTTATTTGCTGCTAAGTTCCTGTTTAACAATTTCAGAAATCACCTTACCATCAGCTTTTCCATTGAGTTGTCCCATCACCGGACCCATAACTTTACCCATGTCCTGTGGACCGCTGGCACCAACTGCTGCAATTTTTTCACGCACCACTTTTCTCACTTCCTCTTCACTCATCATGTTTGGCAAATAGGCTTCAATAATTTTTGCCTGAAACATTTCAGCATCAGCCAGATCCTGTCTACCTTGCTGGGTATATATTTCGTATGTTTCAAGGCGTTGCTTGTGTAATTTTAATACAATTTTATTTTCAGACTCTTCAGTAACAGTACCTGAACCGCTTGTTGCCTCAAGCAATAATTTAGATTTGATATCTCGCAATGCCTCCAATTTTTCTTTCTCACGGGCTTTCATTGCTTCTTTGATGTCATTGTTGATTCTTTCAGTAAGGCTCATATTATATTTAAGTTAAGTGGTGATTAATTATTGACATCGCTCAAGTAAGAACGGAGACCAAATGTACTAAATCACAACCAAAAACCATACTTTTTATAAACTGTGTCAAGGTCACAATGATAAATGAGAAGAAAAATTAATTAGAAGTATTGCGGATAACTTTTTTTGTTCTACATTTGTGGCATGTTTTTTCATGGAACATAGTTTTTTGAGATGAAAATACCTGCTGGTCGAACATCAGCAGGTATTTTTATTTTCAGCCGGTTTGTACCTTTGTAAGAAATAAATTTTTCACATGCAGCTTTTTAACCGGGAACTCAGTTGGCTTTCATTCAATGAACGAGTATTGCAAGAATCATTTGATCAGGCTAATCCCCTGATTGAACGAGTTCGTTTTCTGGGCATATACTCTAACAACATGGATGAATTTTTCAGAGTGCGTGTGGCATCGGTTATTCGTCTGGTAGAACTCAAACAAAAAAAAGTTGAAGGTTTCAATGGCGGACCAGAAGCGCTTCTAAAGGAAATTAAAAAAAGAGTACTTGAGCAGCAACACCTTTTTGAAATATCCTATCAAAAATTATTGCAAGAATTAAAAAATGCAGGCATCCTAATTGCTCGAGAAGAAGACATAAATGATCATGAAAAACATTTCATTGCGGATTATTTTGCTGAAACTATTAGACCGGCAATTGTTCCTGTCATGCTTTCGTCAAAAAGACCTCTTCCACAATTGCAGGATAAGGTCAGTTACCTGGCGGTTAAAATGATTTCATTTGACAAATCAAAAATCAAATATGCACTCATAGCTATTCCCAAAAATATTTCACGATTTGTCATAGTGCCTGATCAGCCTGAAGGTAAACATAAACTTATTCTCATTGATGATGTGATTCGTTTACACTTAAAAGAAATTTTTTCAATATTCTATTTTGATGACATTGCCGCATACACTTTTAAAATTACACGTGATGCTGAACTGGATGTTGATGATGATATTTCAAAAAGTTTTATTGAAAAAATGCGTGAATCTGTTTATAACAGAAAAGAAGGTGAAGCCGTAAGATTCGTTTATGATTCGGCCATGCCAATTGATTTGCTCAGATACTTGATGCATGCACTTGAGCTCACTGCCGGAGAAAACATTATACCCGGAGGACGCTATCATAACTTCAAAGACTTTCTGAATTTTCCTGATTTTGAACGAAAAGATTTGATCTATGAAAAACGCAAGCCGGTTGATCATCCTTCTCTTGCAGGCACAGAAAAATCATTAATAAAGGAGGTGTTGAAAAAAGATATCATGCTTTGCTATCCTTTTCAAACATTCAAACATGTGATTGATATTTTACGTGAGGCAGCCATTGATCCAAAAGTTATCTCAATCAAAATAAATTTATATCGCGTAGCACCTGAATCACAAATTATCAACGCATTAATTTCTGCGGCTCAGAACGGAAAAAAAGTTACCGCCATAGTTGAGTTAAAAGCTCGCTTTGATGAGGTAAATAATATTCGCTGGTCAAATGTACTTGAAGAGAACGGAGTATCTGTTTTGTTTGGAGTGCCTAACCTGAAAGTACACTCAAAACTATTTCTAATCAAGAGAAAAACTGGTGAAAAAATTGAAATGATAGCACATATCGGCTCTGGCAACTTTCACGAAAAAACCGCCAAAATTTATACTGACTGCTCACTCTTAACCGCAAGTAATGAAATTACAAAAGAGGTGGATAAGATATTTAAATTGCTAAAAAATAATCTTGAAAGAAGTATTTTTAAAACACTCATTGTATCACCATTCAATCTGCGTAGAAAAATAGTTGCATTGATAGATGAAGAAATTGAAAATGCACAAAAAGGAAAACCTGCATACATCAAACTAAAATTAAACAACCTGATTGATGCCCCGGCTATAAAAAAATTGTATGAAGCTTCACAGGCCGGTGTAAAAGTTGAATGCATTATTAGAGGGATTTGCGGTGTTATACCAGGAATCAAAGATGTGAGTGAAAACATTCAGGTGAGAAGCATTATTGGAAGATATCTTGAGCACTCGCGCATTCTCATTTTTGCTAATGGAGGCAAACCAAAATATTTTATTTCTTCTGCAGATTGGATGGAGCGCAATATTGATAAAAGAATTGAAGTTACTTGTCCCATTTTAGATCAAGATATTCAACGTGAATTGGATTTTATTTTTGATACTTGCATGAGAGATAATCAAAAAACCAGATGGCTGGATTCAGGTCAGAAAAATAAAAAAATAAAAAATACTGAACCTGATTTTAGCGCACAAGACGAACTGTACGCATACTTTAAAAATAAAACTAACTAAACATGATATACGGAGCTGTTGACATTGGAACTAATGCCACCAGATTATTGATCGGGGAAATTGCAGAAAGTAATGGCCGGGCTTTTGTGAAAAAACTTTCATACGTGCGTGTGCCGCTGCGTTTAGGTATGGACGTTTTTGAAAATGGTCGTATCTCAGATCACAAAATCACTGAGTTTAAAAAAACAATGCACGCCTTTAAATTAATTGCTGAAGTTTTTGATGTAAATGAGCTGCGGGCATGTGCAACATCTGCCATGCGTGAAGCTGAAAACGGAGAAGCAGTGCGTGAACTAATTGAAAAAGAAACCGGTTTAAAAATAGAAATTATCAGGGGACAAGAAGAGGCTGAATTAATTTTTTCAACCTTCATGCTGTTAGAACATGATCATGATGACCCTTTTATTGTCATTGATGTTGGTGGTGGTAGCACTGAAATAACCGTATTTTCCAAAAATCAAAAACCTATTTCAAAATCGTTCAGATTGGGAACCATTCGTATGATCAAAGGAAAAGCAGAAAAATCAGCCTGGAAAGAAATGGAAAACTGGTTGGAGGAAAACTTGCGAAAATCCGATAAATACAAAGTATTTGGAACAGGTGGAAACATCAATAAAATTCACAAATTCGTTGGTAAAAAAGAAAAAGACGCCATTCACTACAAAGAGCTGGAAGATGTTTATGAAAAATTAGAAAAGTACAACATCAACGAGCGCATGGAAAAATTCAACCTCAAACCTGACCGCGCTGACGTAATTGTTCCGGCTTGTGTTATTTATCTGAATGCATTAAAAGAAATCAAAGCAAAAGAAATTTTTGTACCTAAAGTTGGGCTTGCTGATGGCATGATTTATAATATGCACATGAAAAAACAACAGGTGCCCGCCTGAACCCGAATGATTTGATTTCCTGCGAATTCAGATTTTATTGTATTTTTGAATTCATGCGTGCACTGTTGTGGTTAATCATATTATTTGCAGTTGGTCTTCCACAAAATGGTATTGCCAAACTTGAGAACAAAGACTCACTGAACCAATTTATTCTTGAGCATCCTGACGACTCAATTGGTTTACAAGCCAGACTTACCTATGTTCAGCAAATAAAACATGGTTATGCTGAATCTGCTCCCCTGATTCATGAGGGAATTTCTGTTTCAAAAAAAACACACAATCATTTTTTTCTTCAACGATTTTATCACGCTGCCGGAATCATGTATTGGCAAATCGGAAACAGTGATAGCGCAATAGTTGATTTTCAAAAAGCGCTATCCTATGCATTATATTTGAAAGATACCTTAAGCATAGGTAATGCTAATCTCGGATTAGCAAATGTTTACAAAAATACCGGAGACTACGCCAAATCAGTAAATCATGCGCTTGAATCAGAGAGATATTTTAATCTGGCTCATGACACAACAGGGGCTGCCAGATCATACAATACCTTAGGCTTAATTTTCAGACAGCAAAAGGATGCTGACAAGGCCAAGTTTTATTATGTGCAAGGATTAAATTTGGTTAGATCAATGCATGACACGGTGCTTGAATCTGGCTTTCTATCTAATATTGGAGTACTCTATCATGAACTTGAATATTATGACAGTGCATGGATTTATCATAAAAGTGCACTAAATCTAAGAATGGCTATAGGAGACCGCAAGGCTATGGCTATTTCATACGGTAATATTGGTTCTCTCTTTTTAATGCAAAACAATCTTGATTCTGCATTGTATTATACCAATCTTGCATTGGCAGAATTTTCAAATGTAAATTATCAGATGGGCATGATGGAGGCCTATGCCGCATTGGGTGATATCTGGCAAAAAAAAGACAATCATAGAAATGCTATTCTCATGTTTAAAAAAGCAGAAGAACTAGCCAATTCCGGAAATTTCAAACCAACACTCGTAAGCATCGCCAGAAATATGGCAACATCATACCAAGCCATTGGTGACTATCGTCAAGCTTATCAATATCTTGAAAACTTCATAGCATGGAGAGATAGTATTTTCAGTGATGAAGAAACAAAGAAAGTTCAAAAATTAGAGATTGAATTTACTTACAAAAAACAACAATTAGAAGATAGTTTAAAAAACGCAGAACGAGAGAGAATTGCTGCCTATGAAATGCAGAAAGAGAGAGATAAAAATTCTGCTCAACAAACTAAATTCAGACTATTTGCCGTGGGTGGGCTTGCGGTATTGATTCTTATCTTAATCATAGTAATTATTCTCAGTAAAAGTAATCGCAGGCAAAGGCAACTAAACAAAATTATTGCTGAACAGAAAACCATGGTGGAAGAAAAGAATAAAGAAATTACTGATTCCATCAATTACGCCCGACGCATCCAAGAAGCTATCTTGCCTCCTGCTCAACTCATAGAAAAATATTTACCTGATCACTTTGTACTTTACTTGCCAAAAGATATTGTTGCAGGTGATTTTTACTGGCTGAACGCTGATGATAATGATGTACTTATAGCAGCCGCTGATTGCACTGGTCACGGTGTACCCGGTGCCATGGTGAGTGTGGTTTGTTCCAATGCACTGAATAGAGCAGTGAAAGAATTGAAATTAAAAAACCCTGCTACAATTCTAAACAAAGTGCGTGAATTGGTAATTGAAACCTTTGAAAAAAGTCAGCATGACGTAAACGATGGAATGGATATTGCGCTGGTTAGAATTAAAAAAAATGAACCAACAATTAAACTTGAATACGCCGGTGCTAATAATCCTATGTGGATTTATCGTGCTAAAGAAAAATCATTGATAGAAATCAAACCAAATAATCAACCTGTCGGCAATTTTACAAAACAAACACCTTTTACCTCACATGAAATTGAATTGAACAAAGGTGATCAGGTTTACATCTTTACTGATGGTTACGCAGATCAATTTGGTGGACAAGACATCAACCGCGGAGGTAAAAAATTTAAATCGGCTAATCTTTTTAAATTAATTCAGTCTATTGCCAATTCTGATATGTCTTACCAGAAAAAAACGCTGCACGACACCTTCATTCAATGGAAAGGAGAGCTTGAACAATTAGATGATATCTGTATCATTGGTTTGAAACTTTAGTCGGTATCTCCTTGTTTAAGTATTTGGCCTTAACCTAATTAAATATATTGCAACTCCTTATAAATCAACCTACACAAGAGTTTTACAAACATGTCTCAATTATTCTTAACTTTGCGCTCTTTTTGCCTCTCTGACACGGATATATAAAGATGAAGTTGATTTTGTCAGATTCAGAAAAGAACAAAGAATTAATATAAAGAATTTTAGCCTGCAATTGAACAATTGCATTGGCAATAAAACCAAGAATAATAAAGTGACAGCCTCATAACAAATTGCGGCTCGGTGAAAATTAAAAATATCTAGACATGAAATTATCAGCATTTGACTTTACGCTTCCTGAAAATCTGATCGCACAACATCCATCACCAAATCGTGATGAATCAAAATTGATGGTGCTTGATCGTAAAAAACAAACCATCACACATAAAATGTTTAAAGATGTGTTGGAATATTTTGATGAAGGAGATGTGATGATCATGAATAATACACGCGTTTTTCCTGCAAGATTATATGGTAATAAAGAAAAAACAGGTGCGCGTATTGAAGTATTTTTACTTCGTGAACTGAATCGTGAAAGTTTACTTTGGGATGTGTTAGTTGATCCTGCTCGTAAAATCAGAATCGGGAATAAACTTTATTTCACAGATGATGATTCATTGGTTGCTGAAGTTATTGACAACACAACTTCACGCGGTCGTACAATACGCTTTTTGTTTGATGGTACATATGAAGAATTTAAAGCGAAAATCACTGAACTAGGTGAAACCCCGATTCCGCCATACATCAAAAATTTGCGTGAAGTAGTACCTGCTGATGAAGATCGTTATCAAACAATTTACGCTAAGCATGAAGGAGCCGTTGCTGCACCAACTGCCGGTTTGCATTTTAGTCGTGAGTTATTGAAACGTCTTGAAATAAAAGGTGTGAATTTTGCTGAACTCACATTGCACGTTGGCCTAGGTACATTCAGAACTGTTGAGGTTGAAGATTTGACTAAACACAAGATGGATTCTGAACAATGTGAAATCAACCAAACATGTGCTGATGTTGTCAATAAAGCAAAACTTGCTAAAAAGAAAGTGTGTGCTGTAGGTACAACAACCATGCGTGCAATTGAAACCAGTGTTTCTACTGAAGGTTTACTCAAACCATACGCTGGCTGGACAAATAAATTTATTTTTCCTCCGTATGATTTTTCTATAGCTGATTGTATGATTACCAACTTTCACACGCCGCAATCTACTTTATTAATGATGATTTCTGCCTTTGCCGGACATGATTTACTTATGAAAGGATATCAAGAAGCCATCAAAAAGAAATACCGCTTTTATTCTTACGGTGACGCAATGCTGATTCTTTAATCAGAAATTCACTGAACTAATTTGTTGACATAATTTAATCAGGCATTAATTTTTCTGCGTGAATGAAATCTTGTGTACCTTAGTGAAACTATGAGTAATTGGTCTCTTATAATTTCTGCCGGTGGTATTGGACGCAGAATGGGCGGTGATATACCTAAACAATTTCATCTCATACACAACAAACCTATTATTCTGCACACCATTGAAAAATTTCTTGCTTTTGATGCAGAATTAGAGTTGATCATTGTTTTGCCTGAAGATTGGATAAATTATTGGGAAGAATTATGTCAAAAATATTTTTTCACCGCAAATCACAAAGTAGTTGTTGGTGGTGATGAACGCTTTTTCTCAATACAAAATGGTTTGCGTGAAGTCACAAAACCTTACGTAGCCGTGCAAGATGCTGTGCGTCCAATAATAAGCCCTCAATTAATTCAGCATTGTTTCAATACAGCACTGGAAACCGGAACAGCCATTCCTGTGGTGCCTGTTAGTGAATCTCTCAGAAAAATTGAAAATGAGATGTCATTTGTTGTTAATCGTGAAGATTTCAGAATTGTACAAACTCCCCAATGTTTTAAAACCGATTTACTAAAAGAGGCTTATCAGCAACCATATTCACGTTTATTTACTGACGATGCCTCTGTTCTTGAAGCTCACGGAGTCAAGGTATCATTAGTACAGGGTGAGGTTGAAAACATTAAAATCACACGCCCCGCTGATTTGAAAATTTCTGCCGCATTTCTTGAATAATTAGCCTCATACTGCAAATATTTATTTCTTGCTTACAAACAAAAAAGCATCTTTCGTTGTTACACTATTGGTATGAATAAAAATTCAAAATAAATTTGCATATCATTAATCTGGACAACTAATGAACAAAGATGAAATCATTGTCAATGTAATAGACAGGGAGGGTAATACCCACGTATTAAATGCACCCATTGACATCAGCCTAAACCTGATGGAAGTTTGTCGCATGCATGAATTGCCTGTTGAAGGTAGATGCGGCGGAATGGCCATGTGTGCAACTTGCCAGTGTTATGTTGAATCCAGCACGCATTTACCAGACCTATCTGATGCTGAAGCTGCCATGCTGGATGAAGCTTTCTACGTGAAATCCAACAGCCGCCTTGGTTGTCAGATTCCGGTGACACCTATTATTGATGGTATTGTTGTGAGGCTTGCCCCTGAAGGGAATTAAGCATTTTCAAAAACGCAGAATATTGCTCTTCAGTAGAAGATATTGATTGAAATTATTCCTTTACAAAATCAGGTATTATACATACCGGAATTGGGATCATTTTATGTTGATTTGCTCGGTTGAAATTGCGGTAAATTTTTAGCACCTCCTTTTGTCTTACTGAATATGCTGAAATTTCTGAATCAAGCAATTCACCTGACAATAAATGTGGTTTTAAAAGATAAAAGTCCATTGCCCATTCTAATTCAGGATACGTTGCGCCTAACTGACCTTCATCCGTTCTTTCGTCTTTCCACAAACCATCAGTTGGAGCAGCTGATTGAATTGACTGAATAATATCGTAGGCCTTGGCAATTTCATACACTTCTGTTTTTTTCAAATCAGCAATGGGCGAAACGTCTACTCCTCCATCACCATATTTTGTGTAAAAACCTACGCCAAAATCTTCAACTTTATTTCCGGTTCCTGCAACTAACAAACCTTTAGATTGACCAACGGCGTACAACGTAAGCATTCTCAAGCGAGCGCGTGTGTTTGCCATGGATAATCCGTGTGAGGTAGTTTTTTCAGGCAATACGCCGCACAAAGTATCAAAGCTTTCAGTGAGATTAATTTGTTGATGACTCACATTGGGGAATTTTTTTTCAAGCCATGCGATATGTTCTAAACCACGGTTTACCTCAGCCTGATTTTGGTGTATTGCCATCTCAAGACAATGAGTAGACAAGCCGGTTTGGGCACACAATAAAGAAGTAACGGCGGAATCTATTCCGCCGCTAATTCCTATTATATATCCTTTTGCGTTTGCACGAATGGCGTAATCTTTAAGCCAATTCGTGATGTATTCTGCTGTCTTTTTTGCGTTCAAGACAAGTGTTTTTTAGAATAATAAGCCCACTTTGAATTCAATCATGTGCTGTGGGTTATTATCTATTTCCAGATTAGAATAGTTGTAAACACCAGCCGTGGTTGTTTCTACTTTATCTACCAGAGTACTTGAGGTAGGGTAGAGTTGTGGAATAATACCATAATTAAATCCAAGTTCAGCATATAAAAAGGTATTCCCCGTAAAATTCCATTCAGCTCCGGCGTAAACACCAATAGCCATTTTTACCGGAGAAAGTTCTTTTTTCAATCCAACAGGTTTCATGTTCTCCATAGTTCTTTCAGAGATAGGGGCGTTGGTAGTAAATTCTTTTGTAACCGCATCATAATACGCATCACGTCCAAGATCATCCATTCTCACTGAACCTAGGAAACTAGTTCTCAGACCAAATTTTCCATAATATTTGAATTGACCAATCAAACTGGTTTGAAATTTCAGAAAGAAAGGGACAGTAATATATTTTGTGCGATATGTGCGGGTAAGCAATTGAAAAGCTGATGTGTCAACCGCATCTTCAACCGCACCATCTTTATACATTTTAATTTCAGTATCATGATAAGCGTAATATACATCGCCTAAATTAACACTGGCATCAGAACCGTAATTTAGTGAAAAATTACCCATATCAAACTGCACGCCTGACGCAATACCAACGTTTTCATTAAACATGAAGTTTCCTCCAACGCCAATTGTAAAATCTTTTCCTAACCCATTTTTTTCAAGTTGAGTTGTTTGTATTTTTGTCCAGTTAACGGTTGTTCCCATCACGAGACCAATTTGGAATTTTTTATCCTGAGCTTGTGAACCCAGCGCAACCCCTGTTAACAAAACCAGAGAGAGTAACTTTTTCATACCTTAGTAGTTTATTAATTGATAGCAATAATACTAAATTCCTCACAAATGTTCAGCAGATTTTACTTATTTATCTCCATCATTCTACTTTTTGCCTCATGCGCCGGTGACCCGCTAGACGTTGATGTATCTGACATTGAAGCCAACATTGCCTTTGAACGATTTGATCAAAAAATGTTTGCCGCAGGTTCACCTGTTGAAATGAAGAAAATTAATGATGAGTGTTTAGCCTCTGCCGGGGAACTATATGAATTTTACGTGTGGGAAATGTTACGCTCAGGTAATGTGCACGATGACTCCATTGGTGTTTATCTTTTCTATTTTGTATCAGACAGCATGATGAACATGGTCATTGATGATATCAACGCTACTTTTGGTGATTTTCAAACTGAACAAGAACAAATCATTGAAGCGTTTAAGCATTTTAAATATCATCTGCCTGAAAACAAAATTCCTGAAAAAGTGATTACTTGGAATTCAGCATTTAATTATGGTGTTGTCTCAACGGATAAATATATTGGAATTGGGCTTGAAATGTATTTGGGAAATGAAAACCGGATAATTCAAAAAATTGGTTTTCCGCAATTCATGAAACAAAAAATGAGCAAAGAGTATTTGCTTGTAGATATTTGTCACAGCTGGGTTATTTCAAACGTGCTGGGTGAAGATCAAGGTGAAACTTTTTTGTCAAGCGCAATTTATTATGGCAAATTAAGATACCTAGTTTCTGCCATGATTCCGGATACTGAAGATTCTTATTTATTGAGATATACAACTGAAGAATATGAATGGGCTTTGGCAAGTGAATTCAACATCTGGCAGTTTTTGGTAGATATGGATTATATTTACTCAACTGATGCAAAGGTAAAATTGCGTTACTTTGAAGAAGCGCCAACAACGGTTGACATGGAGGGTTCTCCCGGAAGAATTGGACAATTTATTGGTTGGCGGATTGTGCAACAATACATGGAGAAAAATCCTGAAGTCACAGTAGAAGAATTAATCAAAGAAACAAACGAAGGAAAAATTTTAAAAGCATATAAACCAAGAGAAAATGAGCAATAAAAAAAACTCTCAAATACGGGTTGATGTAACAACCAATGAAAATCATATCCCTGAAAAAATAATCTGGAATGCAGACGAAGGAGATATTAAAGATGCTGAAGCAAAAGCCATGCTTCTGTCTTTGTGGGATGGCAAGACACATACCGCAATGCGCATTGATATTTGGAATCAGGAAATGACCATTGATGAAATGAAAAAGTTTTTTCACCAAACGCTTCTCACCATGTCTGACACTTTTGAGCGCGCCACAGGTGAACGCAACATTGCAGAGGATTTGAGAGATTATTGTCAGCACTTTGCTGAAAAAATGGGTATTCTGCCTCCTAAAAGTTAGTTCAGATAAGCTATTTTCAGACCAAAATAAATTGTTTTCAGGTGCATTTTCAGCCCTGGAAATAGGTGTTTATTTCTGCAATGTGAGCAAGGATTTCATCTCTGCCTACGGCCTTTTCTGCTGAACTCATAAAATGCGTTGGCATCTCCTCCCAATATGTGAGCATTTCTTTTTTGCATTTCTCTGGCACAACTGATCTCTCATGGGGTTTCAATTTATCTGTCTTGGTGAAAATAATGCTGAAAGGAATTTGATGTTCACCTAACCAACGCATAAATTCTTGATCAATTTTTTGGGTTGGATGTCGGCTGTCTATAAGAACATAAACGTTCATCAAATTCTCACGATGCTGAAGATAATCTGTAATAAATTTTTGCCA
This sequence comes from Crocinitomicaceae bacterium, assembly GCA_016708105.1. Lineage (NCBI taxonomy): Bacteria > Pseudomonadati > Bacteroidota > Flavobacteriia > Flavobacteriales > Crocinitomicaceae > Crocinitomicaceae bacterium. The sequence continues at coordinate 693,173 of JADJGJ010000002.1, read as the reverse complement.
GCTTTTACTGAGTGATTTGCCAACTCGGGCATAGCCATAACCGGGTAAGTCAACTAAAAACCATTGTTCATTAATCAAGTAATGATTGATTAATTGCGTTTTTCCAGGTGTTGAAGATGTTTTGGCCAACGATTTTCTGTTACACAGCATATTGATAAGCGATGATTTACCAACATTGGATCTTCCAATGAAAGCATATTCAGGCCGTGTTGGATTTGGGCAACGTTTGTAATCTGTATTACTGATAACAAATTCTGCACTATTAATTTTCATGTTTTCAAAGATACAAATTATTAGCAATGCCTTATGGATTCACTCTTTCATACTATTTGAATCCTATTTAAAATATTATGCACTTCTATTCGTCATCACATCATCAACTAACCCTGATTTATTCAATATGTCAAAAAAGAAAATTTCTCTTAAACAGGTTTTCAAAGATATTATCTGGCCACGCAAAAAAATTCTTGCCGTTGGATTACTCCTTATTCTTGTCAGTCGCGGTGCCAGTTTGGTACTACCCTATTCTACCCAAGTATTAATTGACGAAATAGTTCCGCTCAAAGATTTTTATCTGATGAAAATTGTATTAGGTGCTGTAATCATTTCTTTGGGAGTTCAAGCAATCACATCGTTCTGGCTTACTAAACTGTTGAGTGTTGAAGCGCAGCATCTCATCTCTGAATTACGCGTGAAAGTGCAAAAAAAAGTACTTACCCTGCCGGTGAGTTTTTTTGACAATAACAAGTCAGGCGCATTGGTATCACGCATAATGACAGATGTTGAAGGGGTAAGAAATTTAGTAGGCACCGGATTCGTACAACTTATTGGAGGTTCAATAACGGCCGTTGCTGCTTTGATCTGGTTACTTAAAATGAATTGGATCATGACCATTTCAACCTTGATTCCAATTGCTGTTTTTGCGTTTATTGCCATGAAAGCTTTTGGAAAAATAAGACCCATATTCAAAGAGCGTGGAAAAATAAATGCAGATGTCACAGGGCGCTTAACAGAGACAATATCGGGTGTTAGAGTAATCAAAGGATTCAACGCAGAAGAACAAGAAAATAAAATTTTTCAACGCGGCACGGATCAGCTTTTTGAAAATGTAAAAAGTAGTTTAACAGCAACGTCTATGGTCACAAGTCTTGCCACATTTCTTTTAGGCGTTGGGTCTGTTACCATAATGGGTATAGGCGGATTTTTAATCATGGAAGGTCAAATGACCAATGGTGAATTTATTTCTTTCACGGTATTGTTAGGTTTTATGATTGCGCCCATCGTGCAAATGAGCAATATCGGATCTCAATTAACTGAAGCATTTGCAGGTTTAGACCGCACGGCTGAAATCATGAATGCAGCACCTGAAAATGATGATGAAACGAGAACACTTCAAATTAATTCAATGAAGGGTGATATTGAATTTGACAATGTGAAATTTTCTTATGAACAAGGTAAAGAAGTGTTGCATGGAGTTTCATTTTCCGCTCCTTCAGGATCAGTAACTGCACTGGTTGGTACAAGTGGTTCAGGCAAGTCAACCATTGCCGGTTTGGCAGCAACTTTTTTACAACCACACGCAGGAAAAATTACCATTGACGGAATGGATATCACTCAAGTAAATCTTTCTTCCTATAGACGTTTTTTAGGTGTTGTATTACAAGATGATTTTTTGTTTGAAGGAACCATTCGTGAAAACATTTTATTTCCACGTCCTGAAGCTACAGAAGAACAACTGCAGCATGCCGTAAAGGCAGCTTATGTCAATGAATTTACTGATCGGTTTGAGTTGGGACTAGACACAGTAATTGGAGAACGCGGAGTAAAATTATCAGGCGGACAACGTCAACGTATTGCTATTGCGCGCGCTATTCTTGCTGATCCTAAAATTTTAATTCTTGATGAAGCTACTTCGTCATTAGATACTGAAAGTGAATCTCTCATTCAGAAAAGTTTATCAGAATTGATGAAGGGTAGAACCACATTTGTAATTGCCCACCGGTTGAGTACCATTCGCCAGGCAAGTCAAATTTTAGTAATTGAACAAGGATTGATTGCAGAACGCGGCACGCATGATGAATTGATCAGCGCAGAAGGGAGATATTACAATTTGTACACGTATCAAAGCAGAATCTAATTTTGATTATTCATGCCTGCTTCGTGAAGTCCGTCTTTGAATCTTTGAATAGCTCTTTCTCGGGCAAAATTATGTTCAACTATGGGCTTAATATAATTGGACGATTCATAGCCGGGAATCCATGTGCGGATATAATTCAATTCAGGGTCAAATCTTTCTTGCTGAATTGATGGATTAAACACCCTGAAATAAGGAGCTGCATCACATCCGCAACCGGCAGCCCATTGCCAGTTTCCATTATTTGATGCAAGTTCAAAATCAAGCAATTTTTCTGCAAAATATGCTTCACCCCATCTCCAATCAATTAATAAATGTTTTACAAGAAAACTTGCGCATACCATACGCACTCTGTTGTGCATAGTACCCGTGGCATTGAGTTGCCTCATACCCGCATCAACAATTGGATATCCTGTTTCTCCGCTGCACCATTTTTCAAAATGATCTGTCCGGTTTTCCCACCGTATAAATTCGTATTGTTTTTTAAAACTCCATTCAGTAACATATGGAAAATGATATAGTATCTGAATAAAAAAATCACGCCAGATTATTTCCGACAAATACACCTCATCAATTTGTATTGCGCGCAATGCTAATTCTCTCACGCTAATAGTTCCAAATCTCAAATGCGGACCAACATGGCTAGTATTATCAGGAAACGGAAAATCACGATATTTTTTGTAATTCTTAATTTTAGTTAGATCAAATTCTGGTACTCGTATAGCTGAGTTTTTAATCCCCAATTCTTCTCGTGAAGGGAAAATTGAAATGCGGCATAAATAATTTGTTTTTGTGTGAGTTTTTTTTTCTTGCAATTCTTCCTTTATGGTTTCAAATTTCTCTAACCACTTATTTTTATACGGGGTATAAACTGTATAAGGGAAACGGTCTGGTTTTACAACTTCATCCTTCTCAAAAATAACATGATCTTTAAACGCATGTACACCAATTGATTTGCTGCATAATAAAACCTCTACTTCATAATCTCTTTGTATTGCATACGGTTCATAATCATGATTAAAATAAACCTGAGTTACTCTATATTTATCTGTGATATCTTTCCATACATCAACAGGGTTTCCCTTTAATATCTCAAGGGCAGAACCATAATTTACTAATTGATCATTAATTTTCTGCAATTGGTCATAGATGAAATTTAACCGGGCATCATCTTGGTCAATATTTTTTAAAATTTGATCATCAAAAATGAAGATAGGTAAAACAAGTTTGCCAGAATTTAAAGCGGCATTCAATCCTACATTATCATGCAATCTTAAATCCCTTCTAAACCAAAATACAACCAATGATTCACTCATATAAATTTTCTTTCATTACTAATCAACAAATTTTGAGAGAAATTGTTCTGCAAAAGTTCCTTCAATTTTCAATAGTATCTCCGTTCAATAAAACTTTTATCAAGCACATGATTTATTTCTGAGTTCTTTTAAAAAGAATCTTTATAAATTCAATAAAATGAACTATCTTGACTTTGATTTGTATCTAACAACAGATCAAGATATAATCTACAAATTTTGAGTTATGCAAAAATCCGGATTTATACTTTTTACTCTGATAATTCTCAACCAATCTGTAATCAGCCAGCAAGAATTAATTACGATAGAAACCCTATTTAGATCTGAATCTATAACCTATAATGGCTCTGATAATCCCAATGAATGTATGGAAGCCGTTGATACCGGCATTCGAATTCCGGCTAAAAAAGGAACTCTTTTTCTGCTCATACCGGCGCGTGAATTTGAAATACTGAAAAATAAATATGAAGGCAAAACGGTTACCATTACCTACGGATTATTCAGTGAATCTATTGGACAAAGTGGAGCAGCCGGTTGGGTTGAAAGAATCACATTTGAAGGTGAAATCATCTTTCAAGCGTGATGAGATATTTTATTCCTTTATAAGAATTAACAGTTTGGCTATATTGTTTGACTTCAGCAAACCAAAACAGTAAATACCTCAAACAAGGTATTTGCCTCTTTTTTATTCTGCAATAACTTTGACACCACTAATCTACCAACATGGAATTTCTCAATTTGATACGAACTATTCACGTTTTGTCCGGCGCATTCTGGATTGGTGAAATTGCAGTAATAAATTTCATCATTATTCCGGCTGCTGAAAAAATGAATGATCAGGTACGAAGTGAATATTTTGCCAAAGTATTTCCGGCAGTTTTTAAAATGGCATCTATATTGGCAGTGCTCGCTCTAATTACCGGTGTAGCCCTTGTTTATTTGGTGACAGGTGATGATTTGTCCAGATTGTTTGCAGGCAGATGGGGATTATCAATTTTAGTCGGTGGAATTATGGCAACTGTGTTAGCTATCTTCCATTTTTTTATAGAACATAAGCTTGCCAGAAAACTTGGATACATTCAAGAAAAAGATCCCAATGCAATGGCTGATTTTCACATTAAATTAAAAATTGTTCCCCGGCTTGGAATGGTGGTTATCACTGTGATTTTTCTATTGATGATCAATGCCGCCCGTGGAATTTGGTGAATCATTATTCTGGTTTACTTAGCTCAGGGTTACTGGTAAATGTATCATCCGTAAGTGTTTTCAGAAAGGCCACCATTTGCGTTTTTTCAACCGGATTTAACAGTACCCCTCCATCATCCACTTTTTTCATCAACGGATCAATATAAACCGAATGCTGTAGACCGGTACTATAAAATTCAACTACCTCTTCAAGTGTAGCGTAACGACCATCATGCATATAAGGCGCTGTCAGTTCAATATTGCGCAAGGTTGGTGTTCTAAATTTTCCAATATCTGACGTATTTCCGGTAATATTGAACAACCCTAAATCATTACCACTGAATGTAGAATTCAACCCATTATTATGCATCAAATTATCACGCCACATGGGATTACTTGAACTTCCATGACAATGAAAACAGTCTCCTCCATTTTCATCCATGAATAATGAAAATCCGGCAATTTCATCCGAGGTCAAACTCACTTCTCCACGCAGGTATTTATCAAATTTTGAATTGTATGAAATTTGGGTTCGCATGAATTGTGCAAGTGCGTAGCTGATATATTTTTTTCTTTCATCAGTAGTTAATTTTATTATTTCAATTCCGAATGCTTGCCAAAATAATTTTGGATATTCATCATGTCTGCTTAATCGGGATAAAATGCTATCATTATTTGCGTTCAGAAAAATATTTCCTTCAGCCAAATCAGCAAGGGCCACACTGTCCAAAGCATGCGTATCTCCCAGCCAACCATAATTGCTGTTCCATGCTAGATTTACATGCGGAGGAATGCTCATGCCATTTGGACCCGGAATGCCGGAAGTGAATCCTTCTTCTTGATGATGACACGTTGAACAAGATCTACCATTCATTGAAAGAATTGTATCATAATATAATTTTCTTCCCAGATATGCTCCTTCTACAGTAGTTTTATTCCAGTCAGGTTCAGGTACCGCCGGAAAATTTTCAAATGCCACAGGAAAATTATACGGCTGTGGATTGTATTCTCCCCACTGCTCATGCATGGTTACTGGATAATGTTTATCCTTACGACAAGAAAGAAGAAAAAGACCGATAAAGATAACGAGTGCAGTAACTTTCATTCTGGCAAGATCAGCATTTTAGAGAAAACAAAAAATGATCTGCATCATTTACTTCAGTTGATAATAATGGTGCTGCAATTTTATTTATTGCAATGCTCACAAAATGCAGAGTCTGCATGATGACTAAAAATAAAATTCGGATCATACAATAAAGCAATTTGTCTGCCTAATTCATCTTTAAATAATTTCAACATTTCATGAGAAATAATTCCATCTTCAGCACTTGTACTTTTAACAAACTGCAACCAAGATGAAAGATTAATCATGCTGATAATTCCGGCAGAGAATGGTGTCCTCACTGAACCATTATTTTCGAATAGTACAGCGTACATCAACAATTGTCTGGCATAGGATCTTTTTGAACCTTCAAATAATTTGAACATCTGATCTTGATCCAAATAATTGTCCGGAAAATTAACTTTCTCTCGGTCACATTTTCCACTTTTGTAATCAATAATTCGAGTAGTTTGATTAATCCGATCAATGCGATCTGCATTACCTATCAATCTGATTGATTTTTTTCCTAAAACAGTATCAATTTCTATTGTGGTTTCAAGATGGTGCTCAAGATGCTGAATAAAAATTGGATCATTTGATTGTTCAATTTCTATAATTTGTCTGTCAATAAATCGCTCTAAAAAACCAAGTGAAATTTCATACGATAATTTATTCTGCCCATATTTCAATTCCTCTGCCTCAAACAACACTTTTCCCGGCTCATCTGCATTCTCTAAAACATATTCATTCCATAAATACGATGACAGATTTTTTTTCTCATCTTTCAGAATTTTTGCGCTGAGTGGTTGCCCTGTTTCCAAAAAGTGTTTTCTAAAAATATTTTCAAGCACCTTATGAATTTTTGTACCAAAAGTTGATGATTCAATATTTTCCTCTACCCCACTATCCTCTTTCATTTCTAAAATATACCGGTAATAAAAATCCAACGGACAACTAATTAGTTTGTTCAGCGCAGAAGGCGATAAGCCCTTGTTTGTAAAATAATGATCAAGTTTTTCATGCACTGAATTCACTGAAGCATATTGAGGCATGTTAATATTAGCGCCTGAATCTTCAGAACTATAGGTATATTCATGATACATATAACCTGGTAGCGTAATGAGTTCATTTTTCATTTGCTCAATGTATCGGCTTTTTTCTGAATTACCTATGCCATCAGCTGAACTGTTGTAAGTCATGTACACCGTTTTTGCACGCTGCAATAAACGATAAAAATGGTGTGCGTAAATCGCTTGACGTTCTTCTTCAGTTGGCAATCCATGAAAGTTGCGAAGGTCATACGGAATCATGGAATTACTGATTCCAACTTGTGGCATCTGACCTTCATTCATACCTAGAATAATTAGCGTATCAAAATCAATCAGCCTCGTTTCAAGTATTCCCATAATCTGCAAACCTTCAATTGGGTTACCTAGAAATGACAACGAATCTTGTTGCCAAAACTGAAACATAATTTTTCTGAAAGTTTTTAAATCTAATTCATGAGGATACTTAACATGAATTTGCTCAAATTTTTTAACCGCCACCATGAAGTGATACAAAATTTCAAGTTCAAGATGTGCAGATGATATTTTTTTGAAATGATGATACAAGCAAGATACCAATTCACGCATAGCTTTAAATCCATCATTAACGCAATCACTCCAATATTTGAATACATTAGACAAGGGCTCAAGTTCAGGCAAAGTTTGCCCAACTTCAATCCAATCTATAAATACTTTGTTTTTGGCTTTAATTTCTTCTTCAATTTCCTGAACCTTCTCTTGTTTTTTAATCATCGCGCGTATAAATGCGTGATCTAAAATCCTAAGAAGATTTCTGTGATATAACTTTGAATTGGAAAATTTGGAAAAGCTAAATTGCAATTCAAATATCTGATCAAGTAAACTTTTAAAATGGGTAAGTTTTATAGGATACCCCATCGTAACGTTGACATTCCCAAGTTCATCGGGAATGTATTTCAGAAAAGGAATTAATAGTGATTCGTCAGCAAGCACAATGGCAGTTTTACTCATGTCGTGCCCTTGAATTTTTGATAAAGAGTGCAGAATTTTTCCGGCAATGCGTGCTTGACCCGTTTGTTGAGCACTTTCAATTACAGTAATTTCCTTTGGTACATCTTTGAAAAAAGAACTTAACGTCGGTTTGCTATTCCAACTATTATAAATCTTTCTATAAAAATACCCGGCCTCATGACCCTCATTGAGAAAATAAAATTCATCAACATCTGGAATAAATTCAGCTAACTGATACTTTACCAAATGCCTGATTATTTTTTCTTCACTTGCAGATAGCGCATTGAATCCTGCAAAAAGAAAATACTTGCGGTGAAAATTAATATGATCAATTTCATTTGCAAGATTTCTGTAAACCATACCACGGGTTGTTTCACCGTTAGCATTTAGCGTGTGGTGCAATTTCTCATAGTATTTTGGCAAACTATCCCATAAATGCATAAATTGTTGCTGTCCTTTACTGAGTTCACTGTCAGAGAAACTCCACTGTTCCAATTCCTTAATATTTCTCAAATCTCTGAAAATAGCCTTTGGATCAATCAAATTCCGATCCACCTCGTCAAAATCAGCCAGCAGATTTGTGGCCCACTTTGCGAATTCATTGAATGATTCATTGGTTGAAGGACTCAATTGTTTGTGCACATCAAAAAAACTGAACATGAGTTCGTGTTGACTGAGAATTCTTTTTTCAGAATAAGAAGTAATCCACTCATCAATAGTCAGAATTTCTGGTAAGAATAATGGTTTTGTGTGATGCTCAGCAAGATATTTCTGGATATAGACAGCAGCTCGTTTTCCCGGCAAAATGATTGAAATATCGTCAATTGACTTTTCGCTTATTAAAAATATTTTATCGGTAATATTTTTCAAATAATTATTCATTATACACCTGTATTACTGCTAGTTAATGTATTTATAAACACTAAATCAAATATCATTTGTTCATAAATATTGACTGTTATTTAAGCAGATATCAATTTTATGATTAGTTTTGTGTCAGTTAATGATTAATATATCGTCTTACAGATTGAATCAAACGAAACACTCTGATAGGTAAAAGTGATAAATATAATGAATCATTCGATGGTGTTGAGAGTAAAATAAGCACAAGCTTTCTGATCAAAAGTTTGTGCGTGTAGAAATAGTTAAATCGAATAGTGTAAAAAAAGGGGTCGTAAATAGTTTACGGTCTGAGGCGATTTCTTTGACAAAAAAAACAAATGTTATGGCAGAAGTAAACAATGAAAAAATCAAAGCGTTGCAATTAACGCTAGACAAACTTGAAAAAGCTTACGGCAAAGGTACCGTAATGAAACTTGGTGATTCAGCAGTAGAAGAAATGGATGTAATTTCTTCAGGCTCGGTATCACTTGATTTGGCACTGGGAGTGAAAGGATTTCCAAAAGGCCGTATTATTGAAATATTTGGTCCTGAGTCATCAGGTAAAACAACCATTGCGCTGCACGCAATTGCAGAGGCACAAAAGGCAGGAGGCATAGCAGCTTTTATAGATGCAGAGCACGCCTTTGACAGGTTTTATGCCGAAAAACTCGGGGTAGATACTGAAAACCTCTTGGTGTCACAGCCTGACAATGGAGAGCAAGCCCTTGAAATTGCAGACAATTTGATTCGCTCAGGTGCAGTAGACATCCTAGTGATTGACTCAGTTGCTGCATTAACGCCAAAAGCTGAAATTGAAGGAGAAATGGGTGATTCTCAAATGGGATTACAAGCCAGATTGATGTCCAAAGCGCTCAGAAAATTGACAGGCTCTATTAATAAAGCACATACATGCTGCATTTTTATTAATCAGCTCCGCGACAAAATCGGTGTTATGTTTGGAAATCCTGAAACTACTACGGGGGGTAACGCACTTAAGTTCTACTCTTCTATACGCGTAGATATAAGGAGAGCCAGTCAAATTAAAGAAGGAGATGAAGTGACCGGAAGCAGAACCAAAGTGAAAATTGTAAAAAATAAAGTTGCGCCTCCTTTCAAAAAGGCCGAATTTGATATTATGTATGGAGAAGGAATTTCTAAGGTGGGTGAAATCGTCGATTTAGGGGTTGAGCTGGGTGTCATTAAAAAAAGCGGCTCCTGGTTCAGCTACGGCGATACCAAACTTGGGCAAGGCAGAGATGCTGTGAAAATTATTCTCAAAGACAATGAAGAATTGATGGAAGAGCTCGAGCAAAAAATCATTGACGAACTTTCAGCTAAAGAAAACGCGTAAGCTTCAGGCTTACAACAAGCGCGGCAGATTTACTTCTACCAAACAAAAGAGGGGTGTTGGATTTTTTCCGGCACTCCTTTTTTTATACACTTCAATCAATGAATGATACCTTTGTAAATCTATTATTCTAAATTTGAATCAAATCAGTCTTTGTGAAATTCAAAATATTTATCCCCGTTCTCATTTTTCTGGCTTCGTGCTCAGGAGAAAGCCAACCTGTAAATGAAAACAGAGACACTGTTATAACCGACTCCTTGGTTTGGTTTAATAAAAAAGTTTCTGCAGAACCAAACAACAAATTCCTATTATTTGAAAGAGCAAAATTTTTTGTTCGCAAAGGAGACGCTGATCAGGCGCAATTAGATCTTGAGAAATATTTGTCACTTGACTCCTCCAATTTAGAAGTGCATAAACTTTACGCCGACATCATGATGGCGAAATTAAATCTGGAAAAAAGTAAATATCATTTTGATTTTATTATTCAGCGTGACTCCCTCAACGCTCCCGCCTTTGCCGGCATGGGTAAACTCTATGCTCTACTTGAGAATAATGCCGCAGCAATTGCATATCTGAATAAATCACTCCAACTAGATCCTTATCAAAGTGACCCTTACTTTATGAAGGGAATGATTTATCGCAGTGATTTTTTACAGACAGGTAGGACCGAGAGTTGGGACCTAGCCTTGTCATCTTTTCAAACAGCCATTGAACAAGATCCCGAAAATTATTCAGCCTACGTACAACTTGGCGTAATGTATGATCAGCTTGGTGATTCAACTGCGGTAGAATATTATAACTCAGCACTAGATATTTACCCTGAAAGTATAGAAGCTTGGTATAACAAAGGAATGTTTTATCAAAATAGAAATAGAATTGAAGAGGCATTAAATTGTTACCGGACACTGAATGATATTGACTCAACCTGGGCAGACCCTTATTATAATCAGGGGTATATTTATTTGCTTATTCAGGAAAATCTAGATAGCGCAGTTTATTATATGAACAAAGCCACCGAACTTGATCCCCTATATTATCAGGCCTTCAACAACCTTGGTTTGGCGTTTGAGAAAAAAGGAGATAAACAAAAGGCGATAAAAAATTACATGAAAGCGGTAGAAATAAATCCTGACTTTAAAATTGCAAAAGATAATTTAAACAGACTGCAATAATGACTTTAAGGGAACGATTAAGAAACCCTTTTGTACAGCAGTATCTGCTAGAGATTATATTACCGCTTGCCGGATATTTTTTCTTTGATTGGACCCTTGTAATTATTGCCGCATTTTATCTTATTGATCAGATAGCATCAGAAAGTTCTTTCATCCGTAAATTTTCTGCCATTTCCAAAGCTGAAAATAAATCACGTTTCCTTCTTCTTATTGTCAGCACATTATCTAGTCTAGCCATGTTATCGTTTGAGAGTTATCTTTTGATTGATTACTTCACCTTGTTTGAGCCGACAGCAGAACAAAATATTTCGAACGAACTGAAAACTTTTGCAGCGGAAGAGCTGTGGCTGTTGTTACCGGTTGTTTTACTGATGTATTACGTGAAAGATCAGTTCACTTTTTTTGTGCCAAGACGCTTTTTACTGAAAGAATCAAGAAGATTTTTCATCTGGCATTGGATAGAAAACATTCTTTTGATGATACTAGTTTTTTCAGCAACGCAACTACTCAAAAATCATCCAATACCAGACGCAGCAGTTATTACTATTTTTCTAGTATTAAAGATCAGTTTCGATTTTTCAATCGTGAAATTTTCTGATAAAAAATCAAACAAACAGTAATTACCAATTAGGAGATTTGCAAGGATCATGATCAAGGCCGAGCACCTGACCAACTGTTTTTAACTCACCTTTAATTTTCACCCAAGTATACGCAAGATCCAGTGGCGTTGATTTCAATTCACCTTGGTATGAGTACTGCAAATAAACTTCATAGTACTGCTCATAACCGGTAAATTTTACTTCTACACCTTTCGGTTTAATTATTTCAATTTCCTGATTATCGCAGCAGCCACAGAAAAGTCCAATTTTTTTCACAGATTCAATATAATCTGCGGCTCGTTGCGCATCCTCTTTAGATAAATAAGCCAACTGGTCAGCATACACAAACGGTGTTGCAATTAGAAAACAACATAGAATTAATACAATTTTTTTCATAGGTCAGATTTTATTTTTACTCAATTACTTTTCATTTAATAAGCTCGTTCATTTTTTCCTTCAATAAAATTAATGAAAGATTTATTGACAACTTTATTGCCTCCCGGGGTTGGGTAATCTCCGGTGAAATACCAATCACCCTTATTCTCAGGACACGATATATGCAAATTCTCTACCGTCTGAAAAACTATTTTCAATTCAGCTTTCAGCGACTCAGGTCTGAGCATTTGAGAAATTTTCTCTGAAATTTGATCGTCAGAAAATGGAGCATAAATTTCTTTCACCAGATTCACCATGCTTTCTTTCTTCAATTTCTCTTGAGCTTTACAACGATGATAAACATCATCAATGACATGAGACATTCCACTTTCTTTGAGAAGTTCTATTGCTGCTTCAAAAGCAATAAAATCACCCAGCCTTGCCATATCAATTCCGTAACAATCAGGATAACGTATTTGCGGAGCACTGGAAAGAATGACTATTTGTTTTGGCTGCAAACGATCAAGAATTCTCAAAATACTTTTTTTCAACGTTGTGCCTCTCACTATAGAATCATCAATCACCACCAAATGATCAACCCCCGGACGAACGGTTCCATAAGTAATGTCATAAACGTGAGCAACAAGGTCGTCACGTCCTTTATCTTGACTGATAAAGGTTCTGAGTTTGGTGTCTTTAATGGCAACTTTTTCTATTCTAGTGCGGCGTGAAAGAATAGTTCTCAATTTTTCATCAGAAAGAGAATTGCCGCTCTCACGAATCAATTTTATTTTCTCTTCGTTTTGATAATCTTCTAACCCTTTTATCAAACCGTAGAATGCAGTTTCAGCCGAATTAGGTATGTAAGAAAAAACGGCGTTGTCCAATTCAAAATTAATTGCCTTGAGTGTTGCAGGTACCATGTTTCTGCCAAGCTCTTTTCTTTCATTATAGATTGAATAATCGCCGGGGCGTGAAAAATAAATTCGCTCAAATGAACATTGTTTTTGTTCCTTTGGTTCTTTGATTAGTTTTTCAGAAACTTCACCACTGCGTTTTATTATCAAAGCATGGCCAGGTTGAATATATCTTATAGCTTCAGCCGGCACATTAAAGGCAGTTTGAATAGCAGGACGCTCAGACGCGACAACACAAATTTCATCGTCTTCATACCAAAAGGCAGGTCTGATTCCATTTGGATCTCTCAATACAAATGCGTCACCATGACCAATAAGACCAGCCATGGCGTAGCCTCCATCCCAAACCTCAGATGATTTTTTCAGTATGTGTTGAATATCTATATGCTGTCCAATGAGATTATAGATATCTCTATTTGAGAGCGAATCATTTTTGAACTGAGCATATAATTTATCATTTTCTTCATCCAGAAAGTGACCAATTTTTTCCATTACTGTCACAGTATCACTCATTGCCTTTGGATGCTGACCAAGTTTGAGAAGCAGTTCAAACAACTCATCATTATTGGTTAAATTAAAATTTCCGGCAACCAAAAGACTGCGGGTTTTCCAATTATTCTGTCTCAAAAATGGGTGACAGTTTTCAATTGAATTACCGCCGTAAGTACCATATCTCAAATGTCCTAAAAAAAGCTCACCTGTAAAACCTGCATTAAGCTTCATATATTCAGAATCGCGCAGATAAGCGGCATTTTTAGCTTCAATATCCAAAAATCTGGCATTGATACGTCTGAAAATTTCTTGAATTGGCTGTGGATCAACAGATCTTGAACGACTGATGTAGCGATGTCCGGGCTCAACATCAAATTTAATATTAGCTAAACCGGCACCGTCTTGACCGCGGTTATGTTGTTTTTCCATCAACAGATACATTTTGTTGACGCCATAAAACAAGGTGCCGTATTTATGCAAATAAAATTCGAGCGGTTTTTTCAGGCGGAGCAGTGCTATTCCGCATTCGTGCTTTATTGGGTCGCTCATGATGAGGTGGCTGACTGAATTGTGAGCGCAAAGTTAAGAAAGTCTTATAAATAACGGTATACGGGAATATTTTAAGAATTTTCCACTGAATCTTTGTTAATAAAATTAAACGTTGTACATTTGCACCCCGAATTATAGGAAAGAGTACTAATTATTAAAAGACAAAAATTGTGAATACACTTAGCTACAAAACAGTTTCAATCAGCAAAGAAACAGCCGCCAAAAAGTGGTTACTGGTTGACGCAGAAGGACAGACACTGGGCCGCTTGGCAAGTAACGTAGCATTTCTTCTCAGAGGAAAACACAAAACTAATTTTACCGTGAATGCTGACTGCGGTGACAATGTAGTTGTAATTAATGCTGAGAAAGTGGTTCTTACCGGAGATAAAATGGAGACAAAAATCTACATTCACCACACCGGATATCCTGGAGGACAGCGTGAAACTACCCCTCGTGAGTTTCTTGCAAAAAAACCAGAAAGACTGGTAGAAAAAGCCGTAAAAGGGATGTTACCAAAAAACAAATTGGGAAGTGAGTTGTACAGAAACCTGAAAGTTTTTGCCGGTACACAACACACCCATGAGGCACAAAAACCAGAGCCTATCAAACTAGATTCAATTAAATAAACAGTATAAACCAAACTATGAGTGTAACCAACACATTAGGAAGAAGAAAGACCGCCGTTGCGCGCGTATACCTTTCTAAAGGCTCAGGGAAAATCACTGTCAACGACCGTGAGGCTAAAGAATATTTTGCAACAGCAGTATTGCTTGACAAAGTAAATCAGCCTTTCAATCTGACTCAAACATTAGGTCAGTATGATGCAAACATCAATGTTGATGGTGGTGGTGTGAATGGTCAGGCAGAAGCAGTTCGCCTTGGCATTTCACGCGCTTTGGTAGAAATTAATCCTGATTTCAAAACAATGTTGAAAGCAGACGGATTAATGACCAGAGATCCGCGCATGGTAGAGCGCAAAAAGCCAGGAAGAAAGAAAGCACGCAAGAGATTCCAGTTCTCTAAACGTTAATCTTTGGATATTCCGGGGTCGTTTAGTATCTAAATTGCTGAGACTATTCAAACAAGAATGCTACTCAGTGATTGCTTTAAAACGAATCCTTCGCACCTGACGGGGTCAGCTGCGGAAAAAAGTAAAAAGAAAGTAAACAACCGTTCGTCAAAGACGGACACAAAAAGAAAAAAATGAACAAAACATCATTTGAAGAATTGTTAGAAGCAGGTGTTCACTTTGGTCACCTGAAAAGTAAGTGGAACCCTTATATGGCGCCTTACATCTTTACAGAAAAAAAAGGCATCCACATTCTAGATCTAAATAAAACAGCAGTACATCTTGATCAGGCATGCGCAGCGTTGAAACAAATCGCAAAATCTGGTAAAAAAGTATTGTTTGTGGCTACCAAAAAACAAGCAAAAGATATTTTGGTTGACCGTGTGAAACCTACAAAAATGCCATTTGTAGTTGAACGTTGGTCAGGCGGAATGCTTACCAATTTTGGTACTATCCGCAAAGCTATCCGCAAAATGACATCTATTGATAAAATGGGTGAAGACGGAACACTTGCTACCCTTTCAAAAAGAGAGCGTTTGCAATTGTCACGTACTCGTGGTAAACTTGATAAAAACTACGGAACCATTGCTGATATGACTCGCGTACCGGCTGCTATTTTTGTTATTGATGTAATGAAAGAGCATATTGCTGTGAAAGAAGCCAAAAAATTGGGAATTCCAACATTTGCAATGGTGGATACTAATTCTGACCCACGCGGTATTGACTTTATCATACCCGCAAATGATGATGCAACAAAATCAATTGCAAAAATTTTGGATAAAGTAACTGAAGCCATCAATGAAGGACTTGAAGAGCGTAAAAATTCACGTGCCGGTGCAAAAGAAGACGGAGATGATGCTGCAAAAAAATCAAGCCGTCCGAAAGTAAAGGCTAACGTTGAAGAGACAGAAAATTAATTAATCGCATTATATAAACATCATGGAAATGGTCATTACAGCCGCACAGGTAAATAACCTAAGGGCAATTACCGGAGCAGGAATGATGGATTGCAAAAAAGCACTTGTTGAAGCCAACGGTGATACACAAGCTGCCATTGACATCCTGCGTAAAAAAGGACAAAAAGTTGCTGCAAAACGCGGTGACAACGAAGCAAAAGAAGGAATCACGATAGCCAAAACTTTTAACAACGCAAAAACCGGTGTTATTCTTGCCTTGAATTGTGAAACAGATTTCGTTGCAAAAAATGAATCGTATTATAAACTGGTAGATTCATTTGTTGATCTTGCCGGAAAAACACGTCCCGCATCTATAGAATCATTCATGAATGAGAAATATGATGCTACCTTAACCGTTGCTGAAAAAATTACTGAACAAGTTGGTGTGATTGGTGAAAAACTTGAACTTTCGAATTTATGGATTATTGATGGAGAGACTGTAGTTGCATACAATCACCCTGGTAACCAAATCGCAACGCTTGTAGCACTTAACAAAGCTGGTGAAACTGTTGCAGATGCAGGAAGACAAGTAGCGATGCAAGTTGCCGCAATGGCTCCAATTGCATTAAATAAAGATGGAGTTGATGCTGACACGGTTCGACGTGAAATTGAAATTGGTAAAGAACTTGCCATTCAAGAAGGAAAACCAGCTGACATGGCTGAGAAAATTGCTCAAGGACGTCTGCAAAAATTCTTTAAAGAAAGTACTTTATTGTCTCAAGAATTTATCCGTGATAATAAAAAATCTGTTGAGCAATTTCTCAATGATACTGAGAAAGGGCTTACTGTTTCAGATTTCAAACGGGTTGCATTAAAATAATAAGATTTAAAAAAAAGAAAGAGAGATTTAGTCTCTCTTTTTTTTTGCCTGAGCTGAAATCAAGAACAAAGAAATAAATATCTTGCCTATAAAATGGCAATAAAAAGAGCGAAGAAATGAAATATAAAAGAGTACTTCTAAAGCTGAGCGGAGAATCTCTCATGGGAGATAAACAATTTGGAATTGACAACAAAGTCATAAACGAATACGCAGCTGAAATCAAACAACTTTGTGATGCACGTATTGAAGTGGCCATAGTTATTGGAGGTGGAAATATATTCAGGGGAGTTCAGGCTGAACATGGAGGCATGGACAGAACCCAAGGAGATTATATGGGGATGTTAGCAACCATGATTAACAGTATGGCTTTGCAAGCAGCGCTGGATAAGTTGGGAATTTATACCCGTTTGCAATCAGCCATTGAAATGAAAGAAATTGCTGAACCATTTATCAAAAGAAGAGCCGTACGACATCTTGAAAAAGGACGAGTAGTAATATTTGGCGCAGGTACCGGCAGTCCCTATTTCACTACCGATTCAGCTGCGGCCTTGAGAGCCATTGAAATCAATGCAGACGTTATTTTAAAAGGCACTCGCGTTGATGGAATTTATACAGCAGATCCAGAAAAAGATAAATCAGCTACAAAATTTGATACCATTACATTTGATGAGGCCTACAAACGCGGGCTCAATGTAATGGATCTCACTGCATTTACACTTTGCAAAGAAAATAATTTACCCATTGTTGTTTTTGACATGAATCAAAAAGGCAATTTACTGCGAGTTGTTTCAGGCGAAAAAATTGGTACTTTAGTAACCTCCTAAAATCATGTTATGGAAGACGAAATTCAGTTGTTGTTAGAACAAGCTAAAGAAAATAATGACAAAACTATTGCGCATCTTATTGCAGGACTAGAAAAAGTGCGTGCCGGTAAAGCTACACCTTCAATGCTTGACAGTGTAATGGTAGAATATTACGGTGCAATGACTCCGATTCACCAATTAGCCAATGTAAATACAATGGACGCCCGCACTATTACAGTTCAACCCTGGGAGCGCGGAATACTTGACGCCATTGCAACTGGAATTATCAATGCAAATATTGGTTTGAATCCGCAAAACAACGGAGACATGATAATTCTCAACGTACCTGCATTAACAGAAGAGCGCAGAAAAGATCTGGTGAAAAAAGTGAAAGCAGAAGTTGAGCATGCGAAAGTGGGTATCCGTAACAATCGCAAAGATGCAATGGATGAATTGAAAAAACTTAAAACCGATGGTTTGCCTGAAGACAGAGTGAAAGATTTAGAAACAAAAATTCAGACCTTGACTGATGCAGCCGTTAAGCGTTGTGATGAATTAGCCGCCAAAAAAGAATCAGATATTATGACAATCTGATTTCATACAAGAAACATTTTGATAAATCCTGTTGCGCAAGTGGCAGGATTTTTTTTTAGGAAAATAAAAAAACCTGAAAAGAGATTACTGATAGTCGTGGTAGTAGCATGCTCTTTTCAGGTTACCGTGCAAGGAAATTAAAACCAGAAGCAATCAAATTGCGTTCTGATGGTATAACGCTTAAAGAATTAAATTGGTTGGCTGGGATTTAAGAATTAATTTCAAATTTATATCCAACACCTCTTAATGATTTGAAATACTGAGGATTGCGATTATCCTTTTCAAAGTATTTTCGTAGGTTCAAGATATAATTATCAATAGTTCGGCTGGTAGGATACTGTTCTTTACCCCAAATGGTATCTAGAATTAAATCACGTGAAACTACCTCACCTTTTTTAGTGATGAGCAATTTCAGCAATTCCATTTCTCTTCTTGATAAAGTTTGTTTATTGCCCGATGCCGGAACTATTTCATACGTTTTAAAATTCACTCGATGACCGTCAAATTCAAAAACATCAGGCAGAGATTCGATGTCTGTTTTTTTTCTGTCAATTAAAATTCCAACACGCAGTAAAAGTTCTTCCAGATTAAAGGGCTTCACCAGATAATCATCTGCACCTAATTTTAAACCGGCAATACGATCAGCAGAAGTGCCTTTGGCAGAAATAATCAATACCGGCACCTGACTAACTTTGCGTATTTCACGACACACATCAAAGCCGCTTAGTTCAGGTAACATCACATCCAAAATAACTAAACTGAATGATTGGTCAAAAAGATTCAATGCCTGTTTACCTGATGTTGCAATAACTACTTCATAGTTTTCAAGTTCAAGATTTAATGAAAGAACATTGAGTAAACTTTCTTCATCTTCAACCAATAAAATTTTTTTAGCAATTGCCATGATATTTTTCTTCAGATCAGGATGCCGAATTAAATTTCGGCGCTGCAAATTTAAAAATTAATAATGGTAGATTTGAAACGGTAAATAAGAGAAGATGTTTGTGCAAGAAAAAATTTTTGTCGGTGTTGGCACCAATCTTGGAAATAGAATGGAAAATCTGCAGCGTTGTTATGAATTAATTGAATCAAAAGAGCACATTTTCATTGATCACTTATCGCCCATCTATCAATCACCCCCGTGGGGATTTGAAGCTTCACAAGATTTTTACAATACCGTTATCAGCATACGCACCACACTTGATCCCGTTCAATTACTTGCAGAGCTCAAGAAAATTGAAACTGAAATGGGCAGAACCCGGAAAAGCGAATGCGGGTATGAATCAAGAATTATTGATTTAGATATTCTGGACTACGCCGGATTAATTATAACGGGTGAAGCACTTGAGGTTCCGCACCCAAAAATGCACTTGCGTTCCTTTGTATTACTACCTCTGCAAGATATTTCACCCAATTGGATGCATCCTGATTCAAAGAAGCATATCAAAGAATTAATACAGACTTTAAATCCCACTGAAATCAAGGCTTTGAGACTTGCTGTAAACGATTAAGATTCATAAAATACCCGAAAATGCCCGTTTTAGGGTATCGGATGAAAAAAATTACTTAATATTGCACAGTTTTTAGGTAATTAAATAAGGATATAAAATCAGATCTAATGAAAAAGCAAAGTTATAAAGGTTTAGCAGCCATTGCCGTAGTTGGTGCAATGCTAACCGGATGTAAGTTAATAGGTGACGTAGAGTACACCGTACAACAAGATCCGGTACAAATGCATGGTGACAGCGTGAAAGTAAGCGTTACCGTAAAATTCCCTGAAAAAGGTTTGAAAAAGAAAGCCATTGCTGAGATTACTCCGCAACTTGGTAACTCTTCATTCAAAACTATCACTGTTCAAGGAGAAAAAGCAACCGGAAACGGACAAACAATTTCATACAAACCGGGTGGTACGGTAAATTACACTGACGTTCTTCCATATGATCCATCAATGGAAAATGCAGATTTAATGATCACCGGTAATGTTAAAAAAGGGAAAAAAGAAATCGCTCTTGATCCTGAAAAAATTGCTGATGGTACTATCATCACTCCATACTTAGTACAATTTGACGATAAAGCGTTAATTGGAAAAGATAACTTTGTTAGAACTACTGAAGAAGTTTTCACAGGTACTCAAATCAACTACCTGAAAGGAAAATCAGATGTTCGTTCAACAGAACTGAAAGATAAAGACATTCCTGTTTTCAAAGCATGGATGGCTGATGCTCAAGTGAACCCAAAGAAAAAAGTAAAAGCTATCAACTTTGTTGCTTACGCTTCTCCAGAAGGTGAAATTGCTAAAAACGATCAATTAGCAAATGACCGTGCACTTTCAGGAAAGGCAGCAGTTGAAAAAATGTTGCAAGAAGTAAAATTCACTCAGCAAATCACAATGAACGCTCAGCCTAAAGGTGAAGACTGGGAAGGTTTCAAAACTGCTGTGAACGCTTCACAATTGAAAGATAAAGAACTAATCATCCGTGTTCTACAAATGTACTCTGATCCAAGTCAACGTGAGCAAGAGATCAAAAACATGGGTAAAACTTATCAAGAACTTGAAAAAGAAATTCTTCCTTCATTGAGAAGAACTCAAATCAACGTAGTTTATGATAAAATTGGTTGGTCAGATGAAGAGTTGAAACAACTTTCATTAACTAAACCTGATACCTTAACTATTGAAGAGCTTCTTTTCACGGCTACTTTGTACACTGATATCAATGAAAAAATGCGTTGCTATCAATTGGCTACAAAACAATATCCTGAAGATTGGAGAGGATGGAACAACGTAGGTTACTGCTACTATATGCAAAATGACCTAGATAATGCAAAAACCAACTGGGAAAAAGCAAACAGCATTAAAGAAAATCCTGTTACATTGAATAACCTTGGAATTATTGCACACGTGAAAGAAAAAGATCGTGCAAAAGCAACTAAATTATTCAACTCAGCGATCTCTGCTGGTCCTGAAGTGAAATACAACTTAGGTATCATTGATATTCAAAATGGAAAATATGCACAAGCAATTGGAAATTTTGGAAGCTTCAATACATTCAACAAAGCACTTGCTCAATTGTTGAACGGTGATAACGATGCAGCAAAAACAACTATTGATGCATCACCTGACAAAGATTCAGCACTTGGATATTACCTGAAAGCAATTATCGGAGCACGTAAAAATGATCTGAATATGCTTACTGATAACCTGAAAAACGCAATCGCAAAAGATCCAAGCTTGAAAGGTAAAGCTGCAAAAGACAGAGAATTCATTAAATTCTTTGGAAACGCATCTTTCACAGCAATTGTTCAATAATACCGAACTGATTTTATACAAAGAAACCGCTTCAGCAATGAGGCGGTTTTTTTTGTTTAAGGCTGATCTTTCAACGTGAATGAGCGTTGTGTGTTTAAGGTATTTAAATCTTCCATTATACTTAGACGATACCCTTTTTCATCCCACCCGGCGATTGGAAATTTTACGCGCAGCGTATGATCACCACCACCAAACCATTGAGGATTATCAGCATAAATAAGATGCCCGCTTTCATCTCTGACTTCAGTTGAAATCATAGCGTGTTTCGGAATTGAAAAATCAACCTCAGCAAAAAAATGCGTTTTAATTCCTGAGAATAATTCACCCTCACCCTCTTTATATAAAAACGAATACCACGGTAATTCAATATCCAGAATATCGGCAACGGCATGTCTCAGTGCATCCATAGCAGGATTTGAATAAGCAGGAATAGAACGAATATCATGCTTATCAGACAAAACCCAGACAGCGTGCTGCACAGCATCTTTAGAGAATTTATTTTTATCAATCAGATTAGCAATAAAAACCCAGGCCACCGGTGCCATGAATCCGGACAAAAAAACAGATCCTTTTTGCGGGGCAGCTTTTGTACTTTCACAACAAAAGCCATGCACTAAAACGGTATCACGTTTGCCGGGCGCTAATGCAAACAAGGCTGACTTCACCACAAAAATATCTTGTTCACTTTCATCAGCAGAAACTAGTCGTCTGCCCGGCTCAACAAAGCCGTAAACAGAATCATGCGAATTATTTTTCACAATCAGTTGAACGCAGTTTTCCTGATATCCACCAAGCCCCTCAAATGATGCTTGAATGACACCTTGTTTCAGCAGTGTGTCTAAAGTAAAGTGATTTGATCCCAGCGCTGTTGATCCTAACCATGATATGGCCATGACCGAAATGGTTGTATAGAATTTTTTCATCAGACATTTGTTTTAATTTGAATACTTGCATAGTTGTCTGGTTTTGCCAGACCATTTTCATGACCTTGACAGAACATGAAAATGGCACAGCGGGGAATTCTATTAAAATAATTCAGCGATGAAATTTGGTTACGGGTACCAGGGAAATAAAAAATCAGTTAGCCATTTTGGGGTGATTTTTTCCTGGTTAACTATTGATGATTAATTAAATCGGATAGCTTTTACAGGAGTGATTCTACTTATGAGAATACTTGGTAAAAGTAGCGTGATAAAACATACTGAGATGGTGAGTAAATTAATCAGTAAAATATGCCAGATATTAAAATTAACCGGAACAGTATCCAGATAATAGATATCAGGATTGAGGGTAACAAAACCAGTTTGCTGTTGCAAAATAACCAGCCCTATACCAACGAGATTACCGATAATTAATCCCCTGCTTAAAAGGTAAAAAGCATTATACAAAAACACAGCTCTGATAGATTTATTCGTTGCGCCAAGTGCTTTCAAAATTCCAATCATATTCGTTTTTTCTAAAATCATCACCAATAAAGTTGTTACCATATTGATAACAGAAACAAGCAAAATCAAAACCAACATAATTACAATATCAATATTGAGAAATTGAAGCCACTTAAAAATCTGCGGATAGAGATCTGTGATTTTTTTTGATTTCATGTCAAACGGAATTTCTTCATAGATGATATCATCCATTTCAGCAAGATCATCCCAACTGTTGAGAATAATTTCAAAACCTCCGGTATAAAGGTGATGTGTGCCCTGACCATTTGTGATTTGAATTTTTCCAAAAGGCATCTCAATCTCATTTTCTGAAACATACTCAATTGGTTTATCGCGCAAAATTTGTTCACTGCACGTGCAAGAATTTTCAACCACCACTTTAGCCCACGCCGTATCAGGCACCGACGCCGGATTTGGTGACATACCATAAATTTCCATTTCAAAATCAGTAGAAATTACTCGTATACGATCATTGAGCTCACCGGTGAATAAATAGTATTTGCTTTCAGTGTAGCCACGCCCCCAATCGTAACGATACCCACCTGAACCATGATATGATTTTGCTTCCATCACAAAGTATTCACCTAAACATGTATCAAGCACGGTAAGATTTGTTTGAACACCCCAGTTATTTAAAATTTGTAAGTGATGGATTTGAGTATAGATAAATTGTTTATCAAATTCTTCAAAACCTGTGCGGTAAATTCCGCACACATTAAATTTTCTTTTTTTAGGACCATCTTCTTCAACAAAAAAAGCAGCAATTTCATCACCGGTTTTATAACCTAACATGTCTGCCATATATTTAGAAATCATCACCTCACTATTCTCTGAAGTAAAATCAATCAATCTACCCTCAACCAGTTTGTCTTGAAAAAAACTCCAATCATACTGTTCATCAACCCCTTTAAAACGTACTCCTAAAATATCCTGCCTTGACTCAATGGTGTCTTTATTATCACTCAACTCAATTCGTACTGAATCTTGTTGTGACTGAAGAATGGCGGGTTTATATGCAAAAAGTTGAATGTTTTTTACGCGTGGGTCATCATTTAATTCAGGGTAAAAATCTTGATCACTCAACACAGCGCTTGATTCCATTGAAGAATTATCATCCAAGTCCGTCACTTGTATATGTGCACCAAACCCAATTACTTTTTCTCTGATTCCGCTTTGAAAACCGGTAACAACAGAAACCGTCACAATCATAAACGCCACGCCCAGCATAATACTTATTAGAGAGATAATAACGATTGGTCTTGTCAGTCTGCTTTTATTCTCTTTAGAGCTGATTATTTTTCGTGCTATGAATAATTCGGTATTCAATTTGTTACATTTGATTTCAAAAGTACAAAAACTTCACGCGATGTTGAATGAATTCTTTCGTTATAAGCTACTTTCAGTGCTGTTATTGTTAGGCGTTTGCACGTCATGTTCAGCAGAAACGGCGTCAACTGTGTTAACTGAAAATACTTCTTCAGTTAAAGATGATACGCTGATAAAACAACCTGACCCACTATTTTGCAATGCAGATGTGAAAACCGGTGCTGACAGAACAGAAGCTTACTTTGAATTGCTGCGAGGAAAAAAAGTTGGTGTAGTTGGAAACCAATCATCCATGTTGAATGAAACACATTTGGTTGATACTTTACTAAAAAGTGGAATTTCAGTAATAAAAGTTTTTTCACCCGAACACGGCTTCAGAGGTGATGCTGATGCAGGAGAAAAAGTTGAAAGCGGAGTTGATGCCATCACCGGCATACCGGTAATTTCACTTTATGGAAAAAATAAAAAGCCAACACCAGAACAATTGGCAGATATTGATATTCTTGTTTTTGATATTCAAGATGTGGGTGCGCGTTTTTATACCTATATATCAACCTTGCATTATGTGATGGAAGCAGCAGCAGAAAATTCAAAACCAATCATAGTTCTCGACAGACCAAATCCGAATGGTCACTATGTAGATGGTCCTGTTTTGAATACAAAATTTAAATCTTTTGTTGGCATGCATCCTGTACCTGTTGTACACGGTATGAGTATTGGTGAATATGCAGGCATGATAAACGGAGAAGGCTGGTTGAGCAATCAAGTTAAGTGTGATCTCACAGTAATACCATGCACCGGTTGGGATCATACAAAATTTTATGAGTTACCCATAGCACCATCACCCAACCTGAAAACCATGCGCGCCATTTATTTATATCCATCACTCTGCTTTTTTGAAGGCACCGTTGTAAGTATTGGGCGCGGCACAGATTTACCATTTGAAGTAATTGGTCACCCCAAAATGGAAGTTGATGTATTGGAAAAACTATACAGTTTCAAACCAATGCCTAATGAGGCATCAGCTCATCCGGTGCTTGAAGGACAAACTTGTTACGGATACAATTTATCCACAATAGACATTCAAGAAATCAGAGAAAAAAAGAAATTAGATCTATCATACTTGCTTGAGTTCTATAAAAAATTGAACATGGGGACAAGTTATTTTTTATCTACCAATTTCATCAATAATCTTGCAGGAACAGATGAACTCAAAGCACAAATACTTGCCGGAAAAACATTGGCAGAAATAGAAGCAAGTTGGCAAGAAGATTTGGAGCGGTTTAGGGAGATGCGGAAAGGGTATTTGATTTATGAGGAGTGAGTCCTCACTCCTCTTTCCTCTCTCCACAAGAGAGAGGAAGTGACGTTAGTACGCACTTTTTGGAAACCCTTGTGTTGTGGCTTTCCCCCTCGTTGAGGGGGATTAAGGGGGAGGAAAAAGAGGTGACGTTAGTACGCACTTTTTGGAAACCCTTGTGTTGTGGCTTTCCCCCTCGCTGAGGGGGATTAAGGGGGAGGAAAAAGAGGTGACGTTAGTACGCACTTTTTGGAAACCCTTGTGTTGTGGCTTTCCCCCTCGCTGAGGGGGATTAAGGGGGAGGAAAAGAAGTGACGTTAGTATACACTTTTTGGAAACCATTGTGTTTTTTTCCTCACTCCTCTTTCCTCTCTCCACAAGAGAGAGGAAGTGACGTTAGTACGCACTTTTTGGAAACCCTTGTGTTGTGGCTTTCCCTCTCGCTGAGGGGGTTTAAGGGGGAGGAAAAAGAGGTGACGTTAGTTCGCACTTTTCGGAAACTCGTGTGCAGTGGTCTTCCTCTCCTTTGCAGAGGACTGAGGAGAGGAAAAGAGGTGACGTTAGTTCGCACTTTTTCAAAACTTTTGACCCATTGCTTTCCCCCTCGTTGAGGGGGATTAAGGGGGAGGAAAAAAATGCAAAACTTTTTCACCTCCAACTTAAAATCTTTTCTCAAGATTATACAAAAAAAAAAAACGAAGAGGAGACCTATAACTCCTCTTCGCTAAAAATGCCAAGCTTTAATAACTACCCTAAAGCTACATATGAATAATTAGCTTGGCCTTTCACAACCTTTTCTGTTATAATACCACCAATTAATCAGTGTGGCGATTACAGCAAATGCGGCTAATATGTAAAAGAATCCATTTGCATTTCCGGTTGCTTTCATCACAGCACTTACAGAAATTGCAAAGATGAATGGACCAAAAGCAGCAACTGCAGCAGTCCAACCAATTACACCGGCAGCCTGACGAGGATTATGACCAAATACAATTGGATATTGTCTGAATGTTGCGGCATTACCAACACCTGTAATGAAGAACAAGAACAACATCAAATACAAGAAAGTATCAAAACTATCTACTGAAGTTGGAGTTAATGCTCCGGTAAAAACAAGTCCGGCGCAACCGGCTATCATACCTACCCCTGTCAACGTAGTAAGAATTGCTCCACCCACTTTATCGGCAACAAAACCAAAAAGAACGCGACTGCTAGCACCAATCAGCGGGCCTAAGAATGCATATTTTAATGGGTCAGGAGCACCTGGAAATTCACCATAAATTGTTTTAATCAACAATGGAAAAATAGCAGCAAGACCAGAGAAACCTCCAAAAGTCATTACATAGGTGATTGTACAAAACCAGGTGTGTTTGTCTTTAAAAATATCCATTTGTTCTTTGATGGATGCTTTCATTGGTACACTTCTGATAGTTAACCAGGCAACAATTGCAAGAACAATCAAAAGTGGAGCGTACCAAAATGCAGCACTTTGCAAATAAATATTTGAGGTTAACACCTCACCCGTTTTTGGATCTGTTTTTGTGAACACTTCAGCCGCACCATAGGTTGCAATACCTAACATAGCAGGAGTCATGAACTGAGCAACACTCACACCAAAGTTTCCAATACCGGCTTGTATACCCAGTGCGGTACCTTGTAATCTTTTAGGAAAATGAATACTCGTACTAGGCATGAATGAAGAGAAATCTCCTCCACCAAAACCAGCAGTAAAAGCCAGAACCATAAATACCCAAAAAGGTGTTGACGGATCCATCACGGCAAAACCTAAACCAATTACCGGAATTAATTTGATAATGGTTGCAAAAGTGATCACATGTCTAGAACCATAGATCGGAAGAATGAACGTATGAATGATTCGGAAAATTCCGGCAGCAAGACCAGGCATAGCTGTTAACCAGAATAACTGATCTTTGTCAAATTTAAATCCAATTCCAGGCAATTTTACCGCAATTGCACTCACCATAAACCATGTGGCAAATGAAAGAATCAGAGCGATTGTAGTTACGGTAAGAGTTCGCCA
Source organism: Crocinitomicaceae bacterium (assembly GCA_016708105.1). Classification (NCBI taxonomy): domain Bacteria; kingdom Pseudomonadati; phylum Bacteroidota; class Flavobacteriia; order Flavobacteriales; family Crocinitomicaceae; species Crocinitomicaceae bacterium. Next base: position 665,408 of record JADJGJ010000002.1, on the reverse strand, counting down.
TGCCCGCCGGCTTCCCTCATTTTTCCAGAAGACATCATCTTCAGGTGTCCATTTTTCTAACCAGGTTCCCATATATATTTATTTAATAATTACAATTTAACTAGCGCACAATTCTTAAAATCGGACATGGTGCATCTTTGAACACACTGTATGTTCTACTTCCCATTAATAATTTGCCAATTGGTGAAGCAACGTGACTGGCAAGTATAATCAATTCTGCCGCACGTTCTTTTGCTAGTGCCACAATTTCAGCCCCAACATCACCTTGACCAAATACAGTTTCAATATTTGTTACGCCCATATTCTTCAACATTTTTGCTTCACTGATCAGCATATCACGCCCTTCATTTACCCAACCCTGACGCACTTTTTCCCATTCAGGTGAATCACTTGCAAGCAATCCGGTGCTGTGGAATTTTTCATCAACGTAAAGTAATACAACACGGGCACCCGTGTTTTTAGCCAAGTATGCAGCTTGTTCTCTTGCTTTATCTGCCAATTGAGAATTTCCAACAGGCAAAATGATAGAGCGGTATGCAAAATTTTCACCGTGCAAAGCTTTAGCCAAAGGAGTTGTTACCAGACCCGGTACGTGAGTATGAATTTCAAACTCTACCTCATCTTTTTTCACTTTAGCACGTCCACCTTTATCAACCCAAGCTTTGGTCCATTTGCGTTGTGCAATTCTCAGAATAACAAAAGCGATGATAGCCAAAATAGCAAAAGAAATAAATCCCCATGCAAACGAGTCAGTGCGTTGTTTTGCAATACCCATTGCATTTGGAATGAAGCTTCCTCCAAGAGCACCAATTTCACCAATCATACTACCTGCCACCGCTGTGGTGAGTGGCCATCGGAGCGGCACTAATTGGAACAAGGCACCGTTACCGGCACCCAGAGCAGCAAAACACACCATGAATAAAATGGTAGTGAGTACAATATTTGTTTGCATAGCACCAATCAACATACAAATGATGATGACACCAAAAATTGCACTGAGTGTGTTGATACCACCCCACCGGTCAGAAACATATCCACCAACCACACGAACAGCACTACCCATTAGAGCAGCTAACATGGTAAGCTGTCCGGCCTCTACTTTTGTAACACCAAACTGATCATGATAATAAGTAGGTAAGAAATTAGATAAACCAATGAATCCACCAAAAGTGATAATATAAATCAAGTTAAAAGTCCATCCATCACGTTGAAATAAACAAGCTAAGTGTTCTTTCAAAGATTGTTTTTCACGATCAGGTGGTTCTTTTGCAAAAATGATCATCACTAAAATTGGCAGCAACATGAAGACAGCTCCAATTCCGTAAACCACTTGCCAGCTATATGCCTCAGCTAATGGCGGGGCAAAAAGCATAGCCAGTACGGTACCACTGTTACCTGCTCCGGCAATACCCATCGCGAGTCCTTTATATTTAGGAGGGAACCAGCCGGACCCCAGCGAAAGAGCAACACCAAAACTTGCACCGGCTATACCCAAGAATACGCCCATGGCTAACACGTTATTGTAGGTTGGCAACATTAGGTATCCAAAAATCAGAGATGCAAAAATTAACCCCATTTCAGTGAGAGCCGCATTCTTTCTTCCAATATACTGAGCTAATACACCCAGTGGGAAACGCATAATTGCTCCGGCGAGAATTGGAACAGAAATCATGAATCCCTTTTGTGCCGGAGTAAGACCAAAATCTTCACTGATAAAAGGAGCCATAGCACCATTCAATACCCAGATTGCAAAACAAAAGTCAAAGTATAAAAATGATGCGAACAAAGTTGGCGGGTGCCCCGCCTTGAGGAATGTTTTAAAACTTGCCATAGATGTAGGTATTAGTTCGTATTATAATCTGATGACAAATTTCCCTTAGCATACTATGCAAAAAAATGACGATTCTCAATTAAATATCTGACTTCAGAAAAGAAAATCATGACTTTCTCTTTTGATGAATTTATTTATTTCTCAACTATGATCCAGCACATAAAATCGGCATTCATTGAAAATTATTTAATGAGAATCTGATTTTGATTCAATCTGTTTATTGAACATTGGATCACGATCACGCATCATTTTATTGATTACGCTGTTCATCCACCACAAAGCAACCGCTGAAATCAGCAGCATCAACATCCATGAACTGGTCCATAATCCTGTTCCCTGCAATAAATAACCAAACACAATAGGACAAATAAAACCACCTAAACCACCAATTACGCCAACCATACCGCCAACAACACCCACTTCATTTGGAAAATATTCAGGAATATGTTTGTATACTGCGGCTTTCCCTATTCCCCAAATAATACCAATCATTACCACCAAAACAGTAAACACCCACATGTTAGCCTGAAAAACAATGCGTGTTGTTCCTTTGGCAAGCAATTGTTTTTTCTTGACATGATCACCAATTTTCACAACAGGTTCTTGCCAATCATCTTTTTGAGGAAGAATAAAATGCTCAGGAGATTCTTCTAAAAAATTATATTTATTTTCTTTTATCTGATAAGGTGTTTCATCAATCACAATTAAACTATCAGAAACAAAACTCACGGTGCCTTCAACGCTTGCCTGAATACCTTGCCCCGGAGAAATAATTGCCATTTTAGGAACGACAAGCATGAGTGATAAAACCAATGATGAGCCTAAGACCCAATACATCACTTTGCGCGCTCCCCAGCGATCAGACATCCAACCACCCAATGCGCGAATTGCACCAGAAGGAAAACTGAACAATGAAGCAAAAAAACCGGCGGTAACCAAAGAAGCACCGTACACATTGACATAATAAGGAACTAACCATTGGGCAAAAGCAACAAAACAACCAAACACTAAAAAGTAGTATAAACCAAATCTCCACACACGAATATTTTTGAGAGGGGCAAGAACTTTTGCCATGGATCTCTTTTCAGCAGTGGTCTTTTTATTATGCGTGAACAATGCAAAGACAATAGCTAAAAAAACAAGCACTACTCCGTACGAAATCGGCAACAATCTCCATTGCTCAATGTTTTGTCCGTTGTTAGTTAAGTTATTCAGAATTGAAGGAGCAAACATGGTGGTGATTGCCGCACCGGCATTCCCTGCACCAACAATACCCAAAGCCAAACCTTGATTTTTTTTAGGATACCAAACCGATGTATTAGCAATGGCCACGGCAAAACCAGCACCTGAAATTCCGAACCCAAAACTCAACAATGCATACCCAAGATAAGAATCAACATAATACATCAAGAATAACGGAATTGCAGCAAGTACAAAGAGAGAAACGAAAACCCATTTTCCTCCAAACTTGTCACATAAAATTCCTGCCGGCAACCGCATGATAGATCCTGTAAGAACAGGGATACCGAGCAGCCATCCAACTTGAGAACTTGTCCAGTCAAAGGCACCGTTATCAACTAAATAGGTTACCAAAACTCCGTTCAGCATCCATACCGCAAAGCAGATTACAAAGGCTAGGGTATTAAAAAACAATTGCTTATGCGAACGACTAAGGCTCGTAATTTCAGAATTCATTAATGTAGCTTTAATTATAGGTATCGCTGCCGAAGTTCTGAATTGTGACTGAATCAAATTATGACGTCAATCATTTTTGAGGATATCTCTGACTGAAATCAATCAATTATTGAACAATCTTTGATAGTATCAGTAAACCAAAAGCTTATGAATTTTTCTTTTTTCGTGAAGTTGTCATGCCCATTCCTTCCAGCTTGATTTCTTCTGAATGTTTAAAGAGGTATTCAGGTTGAACTCGTTCACCCTTGGGTTCAAGCAGGGCAACATCTTTATTAGTCTTTTTGCTAATAGCAGGACTGATGGGATATGCATTCATTTTATCAGCCGAAAACGGTTCAAGTAGATTGGTGATTTCTGAAAGTTGCGCATCAGTTTTCAAATACATTTGACAAGCATCATCATCAAGAATTACCGGCATACGATGATGAGGAATTTTCTGCATCAGCGTGTTAGGCCTAGTTGTAATGATAGCAAAAGAATTGATCACTTCACCGGTTAGTTTATCAATCCAAGTGTCATAAATGCCTGCCATTGCAAATGGTCTTTGCTTATTTAATAAATACACCAAAAAAGGCTTTTTTAATTTTTCTGAAGTAGTGCCTTCAATAAATGCATCAGCAATTACCAGGCACCGCTTATTTCTGATAGATGCCCGAAAAAATGGTTTGGAAATAATACCCTTGGCCCCTGAATACATTGGTGAATTATCTTTATTATGATCACCTTCAGCACGTGCATTGATGATAAAAGTTTTTTTTTCAGACCATGAAGGTGTGAAGCCAAAAACATACGACTGAAGCAAGCCGGGCTCTTCACTTGTTATTATTGGAGCTTTGTCACCGGCAGCAATATTACAATCACCATTAAAATCAAAATCAGGCACAGCCTTGACATGAAATTTTTTTTCAATGATTTCAGTTTTTGTAACCGTTACATAGCGTCCACACATGGTATAAAGATACATTTTTATGGAGAAGCATCAAGTGGAAACCAATCATCATGGATGAACCTTTGGCACTCCAATGGCAAGTTGGGTTTGACTTTTCAGGTGAAACAAACTAGATAAGGCGGAACTTTCAACATCTTCAAAATAAAACATTAAAGTATCTATCTTTGTCAACAGAAAAAGGAAATTAAATCATGCCAAAAAATTTCGTAGAAGAATTGCGCTGGAGAGGAATGTTACAAGACATAATGCCAGGAACAGAAGATTTGCTTTCAAAGGAACAAGTAACAGCCTATGTTGGTTTTGACCCGACAGCAGATTCATTGCATTGCGGAAGTTTGATTCCTATTATGTTGCTTGTACACTTACAACGTGCGGGACATAGACCAATTGCTTTAGTTGGTGGTGCTACGGGTATGGTTGGAGATCCATCAGGAAAATCAGATGAGAGAAATTTGCTGGATGAAAATACCTTGCAAAAAAATATTGCCGGAGTGCGAGCACAACTTGAAAAATTTCTTGATTTTAATGCAAAAGAAAATCCTGCATTACTGGTCAATAATTATGACTGGATGAAGAATTTTTCTTTTCTGACTTTTATTCGTGATGTAGGTAAACACATCACGGTAAATTATATGGCGGCAAAAGATTCAGTGAAAAAAAGAATGGAAACCGGTATTTCATTCACTGAGTTTTCATATCAATTATTGCAAGGATATGATTTTTTACATCTATACCGTGAAACCGGATGCAAACTTCAAATGGGAGGAAGTGATCAATGGGGAAATATCACTACGGGAACTGAATTAATTAGACGAATTGAAGGAGGAGAAGCATTTGCTTTTACTTGCCCTTTGATGACAAAAGCTGACGGCACAAAATTTGGAAAAACAGAAAGCGGAACTGTATGGCTTGATCCAGAAAAAACATCTCCCTACGCATTTTACCAATTCTGGTTAAACGCTACGGATGAAGATGCGCCAAAATACATTCGTACGTTTACTTTGCTGAGCAAATCTGAAATTGAATCCATTGAAGAAGAACATAAATTAGCACCTCATCTTAGAAATCTGCAAAAGAAATTAGCAGAAGAAGTAACCTTCACGGTGCATGGCAAAGAAGCCCTTGAAACTGCTTTAGCCGCAACCAATATTCTTTTTGGAAAATCAACCGCTGATGATTTGAAAAAATTATCTGACAAACAATTTCTGGAAATATTTGATGGCGTTCCGCAAGCACGCATCACTATGAATGAAATAAATGCCGGATTAGGAATCATTGACGCCCTTGGAACCCGCACCGGATTTTTGGCATCAAACAGCGAAGCACGTCGTGAGCTGAAAGGAAATAGTATTACTGTCAATAAAGAAAAAGTGGCTGAAGAATTCGTGATTCGTCCTGAATTTTTAATCAACAATAAATTTGTATTACTCGGCAAAGGCAAAAAGAATAATTATCTTTTGATTGTTGAAGGGTGAGGTAATTTTTTCTTTTCCAATTTTGATCTGATTGAATCTCCTCATCAGCTTTATAGATAAAACTCAAATTTTGGTTTGCCATTATTTGAATTCTACGCAATAGGTGTTTCAAAATAAATATCACGTTTTAATTTTTAATTATTTCGTGGACTCATCTCAAAATGCATACCTCATTCAGGGTATTTTAATCTTCTTTCATTAATTCAACGAAGTATTCTTGTTGATGAATCAATAACTATCACGTACATTTGGCGCATCTATTTAGAATTAGTCTAAATATTTAAACATCTTGTAAACAAGCATGGCGTATGAAAACAAAACTGATACTAAGTATAAAATTGATCTTGTTAACTGTCACTTTATCTGCCCAACAATCAAAAGTTGACGGTATCATTTACAATCAACAAGGAGAACCGGCTGCATTTGTAAAAGTGATGATTACAAACACTCAACTTGGCGCAGTGACGGATCAGAATGGCAAATTTGAAATCATCGGAATTCCGGCCGGAACACATCAATTGACAGCACGTTTTACCGGCATGGAAACCATTGACACCGTGCTACAATTTACAGAAAACACACACCATCAACTTTCATTAACAATGCGCAGCACGGCAAATGAATTGGAAGAAGTGGTAATTACAGGAACACTAAAAGAAATATCGCGCGATGAAAGTCCGGTTGCAATTGAAGTGATCACTCCGCTATTATTTCAGAAAAATCCCACACCCAGTATTTTTGAATCACTCAATATGGTAAATGGCGTAAGACCACAACTACAATGCAATGTATGCAATACCGGAGACATTCATATCAACGGAATGGAAGGTCCTTACACCATGGTAATGATTGATGGAATGCCAATTATGTCTGCACTGGGAACCGTGTATGGTTTGATGGGAATTCCAAATTCAATTATTGAAAGAGTTGAAATTCAAAAAGGCCCTGCATCTACATTGTACGGCTCAGAAGCTGTTGGCGGACTGATCAATGTAATTACAAAATCACCAAAAAATGCACCACTCTTTTCTTTTGATTTCACCGGAACGACTTATCAGGATTTTAATGGAGACCTTGGTGTACGCTACAGATTAGGCAAATCAGGATCAGGCTTATTCAGTGGAAATGTTTTTTATTTCAACCATTTGTGGGATATTAATAAAGACAATTTTACCGATGTTACATTGCAAAAAAGATATGCTGCATTCAACAAAATTTCATTCACGCATAAATCAGGAAATGCGTCAAGCATAGCCATTCGTTATTTTTACGAAAACCGTTGGGGAGGTGAATTGAATTGGACTGAAGATTGGCGAGGCAGTGATTCAATTTACGGAGAAAGTATTTTTACACACCGCATTGAATTAATTGGTTCAAGTCCGATTGGATTTTTAGGAAAAGGTGCAAAAATTCAGTACAGTTACAATACCCATCTTCAAAATTCTGCTTACGGTAAAACACCTTATACTGCGACACAACATATTGGATTTTTACAAGCAATTAAAAACTTTACCAGTTTGCGACATGATGTGATGACCGGAATTGCCGTGAGATACACATACTATGATGACAATACGATGATTACTCAAACCAAAGACAGTTTGAATCCTCAGAATAAACCATCACAAACTTATTTGCCCGGAATTTTTGTTCAGGATGAAATCAAATTGAATGAAAAAAATAATTTGCTAGCCGGGGTTAGATATGATTATAACAATCATCACGGACATGTGGTGTCACCAAGAATAAACTGGAAATGGAGCATGAACAAGTACCACATTCTTCGTGTAGGCATTGGAAACGGATACCGCGTTGTCAATCTATTCAGTGAAGATCATGCCGCTTTTAGCGGTGCACGTGAAGTAGTTGTGGTAAATAATTTAAAACCTGAAAGATCATGGAATGGAACCATCAATATGTCTTCATATATAAATTTTGCTGGCGGATTTTTAAATATTGAATCAAGTTTATTTTACACCTATTTCTGCAATAAAATTGTGGCTGATTATTTTACAAATGCCAACCAGGTAATTTTTGATAATCTGGATGGATATGGAGTCACCCAGGGCGCAGGTTTGATGGCACACTGTAGCTTCACTATTCCGTTAAAAATAATTATTGGAGCAACATTTACTGACGTGCATATTTGGGAACATGATGAAAATGGAGTGTTAGTTAAAACAGAACAAGTACACGCTCCACCACTAACCGGAAATTTTGTTGTAGGCTACACTTTCAAAAAAATAAAATTGGGTGTTGATTTAACCGGTAATGTGTATAGCCCTATGCTATTACCTGTTTTACCCAACGATTACCGTCCTGATCATTCACCTTGGTTTTCCCTGTTGAATATTCAACTCACCAAAGATTTTAATTCAGGTTTGAAATTATATTGCGGCGTAAAAAATTTATTAAACTTTATTCCGGATGAAGATCCAATCATGAGACCATTTGATCCGTTTGATAAAAATGTAAACGATCCGGTAAACAATCCAAACGGGTATACTTTTGATCCGGGTTACAATTATGCTCCTATTCAAGGCATCCGATTTTTTGCCGGGGTGAGATTTGCGCTGCAAGCTAAGTAGTATCTTTATGCCATGCAAAACCGATCAAGATGGTTGAACATTCATCTTACCATCACGCTGCTGAACTTTATTATTGCGGGCGTGATGGGTTTATTTTTGCGCTACGCATTTATTGGTGAAACTTCTTTTAATTTTTCCTTTCTCTTACATGCCCATTCACACACTGCCGCATTAGGCTGGGCGTATCAGGCTTTTTATCTTGCTTACGTGTATTATTTTGTAAAAGATATTTTACCCTTTCACACGTGGCTTTTTTGGATTACACAAATTTCAGTAGTGGGCATGATGATCAGTTTTCCATTGCAAGGTTACGGCTCATTTTCTATTCCGTTTTCTGCACTGCATGTATTATGTTCGTACGTTTTTATTTTCCATTTTTTTAAAAACTCATCTTGCAGAAATGATTCTGACAAAATAATTTTAAACTGGTCATTGATCTTTTTATTCATTTCAACACTTGGTATTTGGATGCTTGGACCATCCATGGTAATTGCCGGCAAAGGTTCAGCATGGTATCAATTCGCCATTCAGTGGTACCTGCATTTTCAATTCTCAGGATGGTTTATTTTTGCATCTGTTCTACTCACAAGACAAGTATTCTCTGCAAACCTCACTAAACATAATTTTTTATTTTCCTCTACTTTACAAATTCATTTGTTTGCATTGACAGTTATCAGTGGTATTACATTGATTATGCACGTATTATTTCATGCTCAATTATTTTATTTAATTCATATAACCTCTAATGTCTTGCTGCTAATGACGCTGATATTGATGATTAAAAATATGATTTCATTCGCACCCGAACTTCAGTCAAAATCTAACTTAGTCAAATGGATAATTTATATTATCACCATTAGTTTAGTAATCAAACTTATTTTAGAAATACTGACCACAATTCCCAAGCTTGAAAAACTTGCTTTTGGTTTGCGTCATTTTACCATTGGCTATATTCATTTGGTGATGCTTGGTGTTGCCAGTCTTGCGTTAATACATTTTATTCATCAGCAAATTCAGAACAACGGCAGGAATAAAATTGCCGTGCTGCTTTTTTTAGTGGGTGGTGTAGGTACTATTTTTCTTCTTTTTTTACAGGGATATTTACTGTGGCAACATGGAGTTATTATTCCGGCCTGGCAATGGTTACTATTCAGCTGCGGATTTCTAATCTTATTATCACTTATCATGTATTTGATTTCCTTGGTTCATGGGTTGTTGACAAAAGATTAAGATTTAGCTGAGAAACCAATCATGAGCCAATTTTAAACAGAAAAAACTGTCATATATCATATTTTTCAGCTCAAAAACGGCTGAACTTTGCATAAAAACTGACAAAATGCGGACAAAATATTTTTCAATCATCACACTTTGTTTATCGACTCTTTTTTTTGCATCATGTGGACAAAACAGCAGCGACCAAACAAATACCTCAGCAACAGACAGCGTTCCGGTTATTGAAACAGAAGAACCCCATGTGCATGAACCGGCTGAACCCATAGTATTAGACAATGGAAAAAAATGGAAAGTTGACGACCACATGTTAGCCTGGATCAGACAAATTGAAACTGAAGTATATGATTTCACTGCTGACACGCAAACTCAAACATTAAAGATGTATCACCAACTGGCATCAAATATCAGTACTAATCTTGACTCACTCACCAGTAACTGCACTATGACAGGCCAAGCGCATGATGAGTTGCATAAATGGTTACTTCCTTTTCTTGACATGAGTGATCATTTCAGTGCAAGTGAAACATTGAAAGAGGCAGATTCTATTTATCATTCAATTTCTGCTTCATTCATGGAGTTCAATATTTATTTTGAGTGATATTTATTCGTGTCGTGCCCCAGAATAATCATGCCAAGCAAGCAGAAAATGAAACTCAACTCGTGTGAACAAAGCATGATATGTAATACCTGATTCTGATTACTTACATTTGCAGAACAAATTACAGGTTTATGGAGCCACATTTTGATGATACTGAAGTAGCATTTAAAGGAAAATCAGATAGAGACTTAAAATGGTCATACCGTCTGTTTAAGGTGATTGGTAAACCCTGGATGGTTTCATTTGGCACAGCTATGGCAAAATTTGCTTTAGCCATTCATTTACCGGTAAAGGGGTTCATTAAAAAAACTATTTTCAGACAATTTGTTGGAGGAGAAACCATAGCAGAATGTGATCCAAAAATAAAAGACCTGAGCCATTTTGGTATTGGTACTATTCTAGACTACTCTGTTGAAGGCAAAACATCAGAAGATGATCTTGACAAAACACGTGATGAAATCATTGCAACCATCGCTCGTGCAAAAGCTGAGAGCAAGTCAATTCCTTTTTCAGTATTTAAACCAACCGGCATAGCGCGTTTTGAATTATTGGAAAAACTCAATGATGAAAAAACAAATTTAAGCGCTGATGAAATTGCAGAAAGAGACCGATACTTTGCACGGTTTGATGCAATTTGCAAAGCAGCAACTGAAGCTGATATACCGGTTTTTGTTGATGCTGAAGATAGTTGGATTCAAGACGGCATTGATCGTATGACAATTGCCATGATGAAGAAATACAACGTGCATAAAGCAATTGTATTTAACACGGCACAAATGTATAGACATGACCGACTTGCATTTATTAGAAGCACATACGAAACTGCCAGAGCAGAAAAATATTTTGTTGGAATAAAACTAGTGCGTGGCGCTTACATGGAAAAAGAGCGTGAGCGCGCTGAAAAAATGGGCTACCCCTCACCTATTCAACCCGACAAAGAATCAACAGATCATGATTTCAACGCTGCATTAACTTACATGATGGAACGTCTTGAAATTTTTTCTCTTTGCTGCGGAACACATAATGAAAAAAGTACAGCACATCTTTTATCATTGATGGAAAAACACGGAATTGACCGACATGACAAACGCATTTTTGCAGCACAACTATTAGGTATGAGTGACCATATTACTTACAACCTTGCCCACAACGGATACAATGTTGCAAAATATGTGCCTTATGGTCCGGTTAAAGAAGTGATGCCATACCTCATGCGCCGTGCTCAGGAAAACACTTCCGTTGCAGGTCAAACCGGGAGAGAACTTTCACTCATCATAAAAGAAAAAGAAAGACGCAAAAATTTTCCCGCGGTGATTCCAAAAAAATAAATTTTAGACTTTTTTTTGTGTTGCTCAATGTGTTATCCATGTATTTTGCATGTGGCTAACCATTGATTAGTTGAACCAATTGGCGTTTCCTTTGTATCTTGTTGTATAAAAACACCGGACCATGAAAAAGCTGGTAGTAATTTTTCTTCTATTCATAGCTCTTGGCTCACAAAGTCAAACAGAACTGGTAAATTATTATAATAGCTACTCTGAAGTGCTGGGCGGAATGGAAGATGGTGGCGTGAGCAGATATGAATTATATTATTTCAGTGTTCACGCAAAAATTTCGCTTTGCGATATTTACTTCAATGGAGATCCTTTACAACTGACAAAAAAAGATACGCTGATCATCGTTGTCAATTCATTTACTCCCTATAATCAGCCGGACAGTAGTTTTTTTTATGATCATCCTGATCACTTGCCTGAAAAACAAAAATATCGCGTGTATCAAAATGATCACAAATTTTATGTCAACGTGATACATGCCGGATATTGGAATTATGAAGTTTGTTATCTTTTTGGGAAGAATAAGTATAACGCTAAAGCAAAAGACAGTTTTGATTCTGGCTCTCAAATGGCTGCTCCTTAATGAAGGAGAAAAAAAAACTCCGACAATATCATTGTCAGAGTTCTCATAAATCAAATGAATGATCAATTAATTTTTCACCAGCTTGATAGTTTTATTCATAGCCGGCACAAATAATAGATAGACGCCATTTGTCAAGTCTGAAACATCAACTGAGGTATTATCATTCACTTCTACTGATTTTATCAAACGACCATTCAGATCATACAAATCAACTTGAATTGCATTTGCTGAACCTGTTTTGACATACACTACATCACTAGCCGGATTTGGATAAATGCCAAAGATATCTGTGGTGAAAATTTCTTCTACCCCAATTGCCGTGTAAGAATTTTGTGCACTAAAAGTTGGCACCATGCGAATGAACGAACCTGTTCCGTTTACATATCTTCCATACGTTTGTGAACTTTCTATTTCAGGCATGGTGACCTGGTTAACGGCAAATCCTGATGAGTTGGAAAGTATGATTGTTTCACCCGAAGATGTCAGTTTAAAGTTTGTATGCAAACCACTGTCTAGGGTGTCTTCATCACACCAGATAATAAGATATCCTCCGGCAGCAATGCTGGTATCAGGGAACTGCCATTTGTTAGGACTCAAAATATCATCAGACAAATAATAATCCATAAGATCAACCGCTGAAGATGAGTTATTGTACAGTTCAATCCAATCTTCATGTTTACCATCTTCGTCTTCTGCTGTCACATTATTTTTAGGCATTATTTCATTGATAACAACATCAGCATCAACTGCCAAATGGTAAAATTCGTGCTCAGCACGTTCAGGAGAAAACATGGCGGCATCATTATTTTCAGCATAGATATAATATTCCAAATCAGCAGCTCCAACAAAAATTGCTACACCGTAAGTGCCGTCGGATGCTGCTCCATCACCATGTAAACCATCATCAAACATTTCAGATTTTCCAAAAACATCACCGGTATAACTGCGGTATCCTAAATACGAATAATTAGCATTGGTGATATTTGCGGTAAAAGTAACCAGTGAATTTGCCGGCACACTCACCGGCGAATTAGCGATAGCGCTAATGGTAGGTGCTGTCAATATCCAATCAGGTTGTGCGGTGAGATAGGTATTTCGCCCGTCTAAAACTTGAGCAACACCAAATGCACCGCCCATGCCGGTTACTTCAATATCCAAGTTGTCTGTGAATTGTGCATGCGTGTACCACGGATTAGGTTCAGTTTGAACTTCGGTATCAATAATAGCTTGTAGTTCTTGAGCGCGGGTATAGTACCAACCATTAGAAATATTCTCAGCTAAAATTGTGCGCATGTGAGCCACGTACATTTTTTTGTAACGCGGAATAGCCAATAATTTATTTATGAGCGGCCATTGCGCACTGCCAATTCTCAGGTACATATCCATATCTGTTAAATCAGCAATATCGGGTGGCCCCGGAGGTCCGTCACCTACACTTTCAAAACCACCTATACCTTCATTCTGATCCCAAATGATAGGACACCAATGTCCATTGTCCGCCAGAATCATATAATAATTTTGTTTTGTTGGTCCGCTATAACTATCCATGTTAGCAGTAACCACGTTAAAGGCAAGCATCCAAAGTGTACGATCAACATCAAGATACTGATCAATGGTTGAAGGGTTGTATTCTAACTGATACATGAATTCAATTAACTCAGCCCAGCCCAAATCTGTTTTCAATTCGTAGATATTGGCGTACAAAGCAGAGTCAGCACCAAGATAATCTAAAGAAGGTTCGTTGCCCGGTCCCATGCCATTAGGCGGATTACATTTAAAGCGCGGGTTATTTTTGTTTGCATAAACTCTGCGCTCACCATATCTGCCGTCAATTGCTTCAGAACTTGAAAATAATCCGTAATAATCACCATTGATATACACTTTGGCGTAATTTGACAACGGCATGTCCATGTATTTGCGTCCAATTTGATAGCAAAGCACTTCACGAACAAAAGAAGGGTCATTTTTTCCTGATGCCAATTTCAGCGTGGTATAACCTTGGTAGCGTTGGTCAAGAATATAATTCAATTCAATGTTCAGCGGATTTTTAAGATTGTTTTCATCATAACTGCTGTTGCCCTTATATGCCACACCAACACTATCATACGTATGACCATCAATAGTAACTGTGCCGGGCAACTTAGTTCCGTCATCTGTTAAGTCATTTGCATCCATCATAGCATCCCAGTCTGACGTGCTGAATTCAATTTCAATCACGGTGATGTGATCAATATCGTACAAATCCTGCGCAAAACTGCAAATTGGAAGAAAGGACAAAAGGAAGATTATTTTTTTCATAAAAATGTTTTCAATATCGGTTAAGACCCCGATTTTGGTGATAGGTTTAATCGAAGGTAAAATATTTTTCACAATGTCTTAACGTACTGATAACAAAATTGGTTAGCCTTACAGAAACATTTTATCATTATACAAGCTGATATTTTTTTAATTTCAGATCAAAATCTACTAATAATCAAACCTGAATAAACAGAACAAATTTGACGAATTATCTAACTTCAAAACCCAATCTCAACTGAAAATAATATGAAACCAAATAAATTATTTCTGGTCAGACATGGTGAGTCAGAAGGCAATGTAAATAAATCTATCTACGCTGAAAAGCCGGATTATACTCTGGAGTTGACAGAAGCGGGAAAAAATCAGGCCTATGAAGCAGGCAAACGACTCAAAGCAATGATAGGTGATGAAACGGTATTCTTTTATGTATCCCCCATGTGGCGCACGCGAACAACATTTGAAGAAATAGCCAAGTCATTTGACAAATCAAAGATCACGTATCGAGAAGAGCCACGCATACGAGAACAAGAGTGGGGACATTTGCGCACACAAGATGAAAGTAAGATAGTTGAAAAAGCACGTGATGCCTATGGCACATTTTATTACCGCATCCCTGATGGAGAGTCTGCAGCAGACGTATATGATCGCATAAGTGACTTTTTTGGAACCCTTCACCGAGATTTTTTAAAATCAGATTTTCCACAGAACACGGTGATCATAACCCACGGTATGGCTATTAGATTATTCTTGATGAAGTGGTTTCATTGGACAGTTGAAGAATTTGAGCTTCTTGCCAATCCATCAAACTGCGCCATTGTTGAATTTGTTAGAGATGATACCGGCAAGTACAAATTAATCAGCGATGTAAAAAAATGGGATAGCACTTTTCACAATTACAGTCGTCCGGTCAAAATTGACTGAAACAAATTGATCAGAAACCTTAATCCAAATAAATTTCTGTGGAGTGTTTAATTTCATCCAGCACAATATGACTTTCAATATCAGCTATGTTTTCAATGCCTGCCACTCTGTTTACTAAAAAATCTTTATACTCTTTTATATTCTCAAATCGCACCTTAGCTACAAAGTCATATGTTCCTGAAGTATGATAAAGTTCAGATATTTCATTGAGTGAAACCAGCTCTTGTAAAAGTGCTTTTCGTGCAGCCAAGTGGTGCTCTTTTATGGTGAGATTCAGAAAAACGATTAAACTTTTGTTGAGCAGGTCAGCATTTAATACCGCCACATATTTTTTTATTATGCCTGATTTTTCGAGTTTTCTGATGCGTTCATACACCGGTGTAACAGATAAGGAAAGTCTGGAAGCCAGATCTTTGGTAGTTATTTTTGCATCTTCTTGTAGATGCTTTAATATTTTGATGTCAATCTCATCCATTCCAGTGAAATTTTCTACGAATATAAAATATCATATTATTTTTTACTTATTTTGCGCACAGTAAATATTACTCATGAGTCGATTGGCGTGAATTAGTTTACTTTGATCGCGAAACAACTACTAAACTGAATGCCCATGGCAAAAGCAAAGAAAGCACCAGCAAAAAAGGTGAACAAGAAACCGGCAAAGCCAGCAAAATCTGCGAAGGCAAAACCGGCTAAGAAAGTGGTTAAAAAGGCAGTAGCCAAAACTAAACCGAAAACGGCAGCCAAATCCAAGCCGGTCAAAAAGGCGGCTGGCAAACCGGTAAAAAAAGTTAGTAAACCGGCAAAAAAATCTGCACCGGCAAAAAAGGCTGCGTCTAAAAAAGTGAGCAAGCCGGTGAAAAAAGTTGCTCCAAAAAAAGCAACAAAACCGGTTAAAAAGGTGGCTACCAAGGCCAAACCAGCAAAAAAAGTAGTTGCCAAACCAGTGAAAAAAGTTGCAGCAAAAGTTGCAAAGAAAGTTGTTGCCAAACCGGGTAAAAGCAAACCGGCGAGTAAACCAGTGAAACAGGCCAAATCAACCAAACAAACAATACAGTCAAAAGCCTCCAAACCATCTGTTTCAAAAGAAAAATCCATACAAGTAAAGAATAAATCAAACGTGAAAGCAACAAGTACAAAACCAGTCAAACCGGCGCCTAAACCGGTATCAAAACTGAAAGAAGAAAAACCAAAGGCACAAAAACCAGAACCGGTAAAACCAATCAAAGAAGAGAAACCGGCAAAAGTTGAAAAACCTAAATCATCTAGAGCGAGCAAGACACCAGAAGTACCGCCGCCTGTTTACCGTCCGGTACAACCTGGAAAACCAAACCTGAAAAAAATTGTCAGCAACATTGGCAAATTAGATCCTGAAGTTAGACAAGCATTGAAAGAATTTATTGAAGCCAATGACCCTGTCTTTATTTCATTCCCTTATCAGGGTAAAGAAATGAAAGGATACATTTTTGCATACAAAGGAATTGACCACCTCATAATTGTAGGTATTGCAGGGGCTCCGGCTATTGGAGACGATGACGACGAAGTTGATACAATGGATATTGGTGAAGAAACACCAGATGTTGGAGATGAAGATCTAGGAGGAGATGACGATGAAGAAGAGGAAGACACCGCTGATGAGCCTTATGATGAAGAAGAGGAAGAAGGTGACGAAGATTAATCTCACAAAAAATATCAAAAAGAAGGTTGCTAATCAGCAGCCTTTTTTTTTGGTTCCTCTGAATCATGAACAAGAAAGATCTTTTTCCAATTTGTCTATTAAGTAATCTTATTAAGCCAAGTAATTATCCAAGTGTCTGATAGATTGGTCAAATCAGGCTAACCAAATCAAAATTCAGTGATTCTTATGTGCCGCATGATCACAAAGAAAAAATAGGCTAAATTTGTCATCAGAATTTTATAGTTAAAATACCATGGCTGAAATAGAAATCAGACTTCCGAAAATGGGAGAAAGTGTGACAGAAGCAACGATAACCAACTGGTTGAAAGATGTTGGTGATTCTGTTGAATTAGACGAACCACTGGTAGAAGTAGCCACGGATAAAGTTGACAACGAACTCCCTTCAGAAGCAAAAGGCATTTTAATCAAAAAATTATTTGAGAAAAATCAAGTTGCACAAGTTGGTGATGTCATTGCCATTATTTCAAGCGGAGGCACTGATTCAAAACCGGTAGAAACACCTACAGCACAACCGGTACAGGCAGTTGCGCAAACCAACACCACAGCTCAAACACAAACAGTTACCTCTCAGGTACTTGACAAAACCAGTGAAAGTGGTCGGTTTTATTCACCATTGGTTCGCAGCATTGCAAAGGAAGAAGGAATCAGCATGCAAGAACTTGATGCTATAACCGGAACAGGAGAAAATAACCGAGTAACTAAAAAAGATATTCTCAGTTATGTTCAAAACGGAAACCGCACTGCCGTTAAATCAGAACCAACCGTGGCAAAACAAACTGAAACGGCCAAACCTGCACAAGTGCAAGCCAGCGTAGTTAGCCAGCCACAGCGTGAATTTAAAACTCCTGAAGTTCCAATATGGGAAGGAGATGAAATTGTTGAAATGGATCGCATGCGCAAGTTGATTGCTGACCACATGGTGATGTCTAAACATACCTCACCACACGTTACCTCGTATGTTGAGGCAGATGTCACCAATATTGTGATGTGGAGAGAAAAAATAAAAGATTCATTCTTCAAAAAAGAAAAAGAAAAAATGACCTTCACGCCTATCTTCATTGAAGCTATTGTGAAGGCTATCAAAGATTTTCCTGGAGTAAATATTTCTGTCAGCGGAGACAAAATCATCCGTCGCAAAAGCATCAACATTGGAATGGCAACAGCTTTACCAAGCGGAAACCTGATTGTGCCGGTGATTAAAAACGCAGATATGTTGAACATGATTGGCTTAACCAAGCAAGTGAACAGTCTAGCTGATCGTGCAAGAAATAACAAACTTAATCCTGATGACATTCAAGGCGGAACCTACACCATCACTAACGTTGGCACATTTGGCAATGTTATGGGAACCCCAATCATCAACCAACCACAAGTTGCAGTGCTTGCAGTTGGAGCTATTAGAAAAATGCCGGCCGTAATTGAAACGCCTTCAGGTGATGCAATCGCCATACGACATAAGATGTTTTTATCACACTCCTATGACCACCGCGTTGTAGACGGAGCGCTGGGTGGACAGTTTGTAAGAAGGGTAGCTGACTACCTTGAGCAATTTGATATTAACAGAGAGTTATAAACATTTTACCGTAAAAAATTTGAAGACCCACTGCCTCAGGACAATGGGTTTTCTTTTTTTCTTTGAAGAATAATTTAACCGAAATTGTGCTAAAATTCTCTCTGTTTCTTACAGTTTTATTCGCCTCCCTAATGGCGACAGCACAACCCCGCCCTACTCGTGAAGAGTTGCGTGAAGCCCTCAAAAACGCATCTTTCAATGAAAAATTTGAACTAGCCAATGATTTCATGTATGATAAAATTTACAATGAAGCATTATTCATTTGGGAGTTCATGCTTGAAGAAGATCCAACAAACGCAAATTTATTGTACAAAGCCGGCATGTGTCTGGTGTACCTGAATCGTGAAATTGAAGCCATTCCGTATTTTGAAAAAGCGCAGTACTCGGTTAGCAAATCATACAACCCGTTTTCATCTCTTGAACGAAATGCACCCACTGAAATCTATTATTACCTGGCAAAATCTAACCATTCAAAAGGCAATATTGATACCGCATTTTACCAATATGACCTCTTTTTGCAAAACTGCAAACGTAAGCACATGAATTATGATTTGGCTGTATTAGGTATTTCACAATGTCAAGTTGCCCGAAAGCTTATGGCTAATCCTGAAAATTATGTGATAACAAATATGGGCATAACCATTAACACATCAAATCCTGAATATTCACCGGTAATTACCATTGATGGTTCAGCTATATTTTTTACCTCAAAAAGATTGCGGCCGGATAGCACCAATGCCGGATACATCAGTCTTGAAAATGGTCAACATTATGAAGATATTTACGTGTGCTATCGCAACTACGACGGAAATTGGGAGAGTCCAAAATATCTTGAGTTCTGCAAGCCAAAATCCAATGATGCATCGGTATCAGTTTCTCCTGATGGTCAAACTGTTTTTGTTTATCAAGATTTAGGCGGTGGTGATATTTATTTTTCTGAACTCAGAGATACTGTGTTTGTGAACATCATGCCTTTTCCGGCAGAGGAACTGAATACTTCAGCATGGGAAACGCACGCTACCATTAGTCCTGATGGAAATTATCTTTACTTTGTTTCAGACCGTGAAGGCGGCATGGGTGGGCGAGATATTTATCGCTTAAAAAAATTACCTAATGGTGAATGGAGTAAAGCCATGAATTTGGGCGCACCAATTAACACGCCGTATGATGAAGAATCTCCTTTTCTGGGAGCTGACAATCGCACCATGTATTTCAGTTCTAACGGCCCGGCAAGTATGGGTGGTTTTGACATTTTTGTAACTCAAATGGATGAATCAGAACAGTGGTCAGAACCTGTAAACATGGGGTATCCGCTAAATTCTTTTGATGATGATATTTTTTATACCACTACAGCTGATGGACTCACAGGATACTATTCATCAGACAAACAAGAAGGACAAGGAGATAAAGATATTTACATGGTTGAGTCTGACCGCTCACTCATCAGAAATGTTGCCGTGTTAACCGGATTTATTTTTACGTCAGACAATAGCATGATTCCAAAAGGAATTTCCATTTACGTTACAGATCTTACTGATGCAACTCCACCAAAACTATACAGCCCACGCAGACGTGACGGCGGTTATGTACTTACGCTAAAGCCCTGTCATACTTACGAACTGGATTATCAACTTGATGGAAAGACCTTTTACAAAACTGAAATTTATGTGCCGTGTAATTCATCATATCAAGAATTAAAACACGAATTATTATTGGATATTGTTAACCTTGATGCGGTTGCCATGAACGCTGATTTGCCTATTGACGGGACGCGTTGGGAATTTAGTAATACAGAATATTTCACAGACTTAACAGGTCAAAGAGTTTCTATTTATGAAGACAAACAACTGGTTTATCAAGAAGTAATCAATAAGTACGGTCAATTCCCTTACAAAGAATTGGATCCCGATAAATCACATCTGATAAAAATTGATGAAGCAGATTTTGATTTTTGTGAAGATTTATTTTTAAATCTGGTAGACAGCAATAATACAGCGGTTGATTCATACACGTTCAAAGCCAATTGTGAAACCGGATCTACCGTTTCAGAATACTCAACCATACTTACCACACCAATTTTTCAGTACAACTTCGGATACAACAAAGATAAGTTTGACACAAAAAATGAAGCTTTGCAATTATATGTAAAAGGCATTAAACAACTCATTGACAATGGGCAAAAGGTGACCATCATTATTTCATCAAGCGCATCTAAAGTACCCACAAAATCATACGCCAACAATCAGGAACTTGCCGATCAGCGATTAAAGTCAGGTAAAGAAATTCTAATCAAATTATTAAAATCTGAAGGTATTGATGTAAGTAAAATTACCTTCGTTGAAAAAGAAGCCCTTGTACAGGGTCCGGACTATAATAACGATGCTGTTGAAAAAGCAAATGTTTACCAACGCTATCAATATATTAAATTTGAAATCCAATTCTGAAAATGGAACGGTTTTTTAAAATACTATCCATATTGTTGCTCTTTGCAGGAGTTCTGCTCTCATCATCTGCCTATAGCCAAGATGGTGATGAAGAAGAGGATGAGAAAGAAGAAAAAGTTGAACGCGGGAAAGAGAAAAAATTTCTGCGCAAAGGGAGAAATGCATACCGCAAAGGAGAGTATTGGAAAGCAAAATCTTTCTATGATAAAGTTGTTGCTGAAAATCCTACTAAACCACAATACTGGCTTGAAACCGGAATGGTTTACTACGACTCTGAAGTTGAGCGTGAAAAATCTTTGACCTATTTCTTAAAGGCCCTTGAATTGTCAGTTGATGACACCATGCCTGAAATTTTGTATTACACCGCAAAAGCATATCACTTCAATGGTGAATACGAGAAAGCAATTGAGTTCTACACCCTTTTTCTCAATGATGTAAAAAACAATAAAAAGGGAATGGAATTGAGACAAGAAGTCATCAGAGAGATTGAAGTATGTAATAATGGAGTTGATTTGCGCGGTAAAACAACCGTGAAAGATGCTACTGTTGTTAATATGGGAGACAAGGTAAACTCTGATTATCCCGACTATGTGCCGGTTGTTACGAATAATGAAGATTTAATTTTGTTTTGTTCGCGCCGCCCGCCGGGTAAAAAGAAAAATCTGGATGGATTATATTTTGAAGACATCTTCTACACTACGAATAAAAATGGAGTATGGCAACAAGCTGAAGTCATCAATAAATCATCAGGATATCTGAATAAAGAAATCAACGACGGAAAGGCACATGAGGCACCAATCAGTTTGTCACCTGATGGAAACACACTGTACATTTATAAAGAGAACAGCGTTTGGAAAAGTGTAAAAGATGAAAGTGGTAAATGGTCAATACCGGTGCGCATGAATCAGAATGTGAATATTGGCGATGCAAATCCAAGTATTTTCATCACGCCGGATGAGCAAGAAATGTTTATTGTATCAGTGGGTGCTGAAGGCGGTTATGGAGAACGTGATATATACTATTCACGCAAAAATGAAAACGGAACCTGGGACAAACCGGTAAATCTTGGTCCGGTTATTAATACACCCTATAAAGAAGATGCGCCATTTCTATCTAAAGACGGAAAGACACTTTATTTTGCCTCACAAGGACACAATTCTATGGGTGGCTTTGATATTTTTAAATCAGTGCGTGATGAAAATGGCAATTGGTCAGAACCTATAAATATTGGAGCACCTATCAACTCAGCCGGAGATGACATCTATTATGTAGAAAATGAAGATGGCACCCTTGCTTATTATGCTTCCATGCGTCCAGGGTCGTATGGATATCTTGACTTATATACAGCAAGTTTTGGTTGCAAAAATCTTGCTACAACCACCATAAAAGGATATGCAATTTTTGAAGAAAACCACTTGCCTGTAAATGGATACATCAAAGTAACCAATAAAACAACAGGAGAAGTGATGGGCACTTATAATATTGATCCAAAAACAGGAAAGTACACGATGGTGCTTCCTCCAAATCAGACATATTATCTTGAGCTTACGGTATCACAAAGCAAGTACAACGAACTGCGGCCGCACCGTGAAGAATTTTTTATTCCTGAACAATGTGAACAATACAATCTCTTTCAACAAATCACAGTAGATTATTTAAAAGATGAAGACGGGCAAGTATATGCCCAACGTGCAGTTTTTAAAAATGCCATGTTTGACATTGAGGCAGAGATTGAAAAAACTTACGGATCAAAAGATTTTACCTCAGCCGGTACAACGCAACATCAAGGTATTTCAGGACATCTTGCACATAATAACACACTCAATGCCCGTTACGTTGAGGTAGTTTTAATGAATGAAAATCATCAGATATTACGCATGACACATACTGATGAGCACGGCAATTTCACGTTTGAAAAAATTGATCCGTACAAAACATATATCGTAATGATAAATGAAGATGATGCCAAGGCAAGTTATTTTGGCGACAATTTTTCTTCAGGTTCAACCGTTACCGTTTCAGGTATTATCAGAGAATTTAAAGATGAGATTTCATACACACCACGCCCTAATGTGACCGTTTATTTTGGCAATACCGGACGCAAAATTACCAACACCATAGTAACTGACGGAACAGGTAAATTTGAATTTACAAACGTTAGCTCAACTCCTGATGTTGTAGCAACACTGAATAACAAAACAGTATCTTACAATTTAGATATGAGCAATGTGGAAGTAGCATTCTCTGCTTATATCATGTATATAGATCCTAAAACTACTGAATTGGCTTATACAGAATATGTAGATATTATTGAGCTGCGTGACATGTTGCCGCCGGGTGGAGGACAAGAATTTGCGAATATTTTATTTGACTTTGATAAATTTTTCCTTCGTGATAAAAGCAAAAACGTATTGGATGACGTATACAATTTCATGAAGGCAAACCCAAATGTTACACTGCGACTTGATGGTCACACTGACTGGTTTGGATCAGAGCCATACAACGAAAAATTATCAGAACGCAGGGCACTATCAGCACATAAATATTTAATTGATAAAGGCATTGCACCTAACCGAATCAAAAATCAATGGTTTGGTGAAACTCGTCCGGCATATGATAATATGGCACCTGACGGATCTGATAGTCCTGATAACCGTCAATTAAACCGTCGGGTAGAAATTAAAATTGAAATTCCTGAAATGGCTGACTTATACTTATCTTTGTAAGTACATAGTCATTCTATATCATGCAATTAAATCTTACCAAGCCGCTTGCCTTTTTTGATCTTGAAACCACGGGGTTAAATATTTCAAAAGACCGTATCATTGAAATAGCAATACTTAAGGTGCACCCGGATCAAACCGAAGAGCGATATGTAAAACGCGTAAATCCCGGCATGGCAATTCCTGCTGATTCAACTGAAATTCATGGTATAACAGATGCTGATGTGAAAGATGCTCCCCAATTTTCACAAATTGCTGAAGAAATAAAAACCTTTATTGGTCAGGCAGATTTAGCAGGATACAATTCTAACAAATTTGATATCCCATTTTTATTGGAAGAATTTTTGCGAATTGGGATTGAACTAGAAATGGAAGACAGAAAATTTATTGACGTGCAAACCATTTTCCACAAAATGGAACAACGAACCTTGTCTGCAGCATATAAATTTTATTGTCATCAAGAAATGCAAAATGCTCACAGCGCTGAAGCAGATATTGTTGCCACTTTTGAAATTTTAAAAGCCCAACTTGAAAAATACGGCGATATAAAAAATGATATTTTGTTTTTATCAGAATTTACTCAAACAGATAAAAATCGGAAAATTGATTTTGTTGGTCGACTTGCTTTGAATGACAAAAAAGAAATCATGTACAATTTTGGCAAACATGCAGGTAAAACTATTCGTGAAGTGTATCAGTTAGAACCCGGCTATCACCGCTGGATTCTGGATAATGAATTCCCGCTTTACACAAAATCAATTGTAAAAAAAGAAACCGATAAATTGATTACAGCTAATCGTGAGCAAAAAGAAAAAAAGAAAGAAGTAGAGGAGCAAAAATTTACAGATAAACTAAGTCAATTAAAAAATAAATTCGGATCCTAGTTCACAAATTATATCTTGATGAAATATGAAAATAATTTGCATTGGAAGAAATTATGCTGATCACGCAAAAGAGATGAACAGCCCTTTACCGAAAGAACCAATTTTTTTCATGAAACCGGACACAGCATTGCATCGTGAAACAGATTTTTATTTGCCTGATTTCACAAAAGATTTGCATCATGAAATTGAGGTTGTTGTCAAAATCTCTAAAAATGGTAAACACATAGATGCTGAATTTGCTTCAGGATATTATCAAGAAATAAGCCTGGGAATTGATTTCACTGCCAGAGATATTCAAAAACACTGCAAAGAAAATGGCTTGCCTTGGGAAAAAGCAAAAGCATTTGACAACAGTGCGGTATTATCAAACCAATGGTTAGACAAAACAAAAATCAATCTAAATAATCTGGAATTCTCATTGACAAAAAATGGTCAACCGGTTCAAAAAGGGAATACCAAAGACATGATTTTCTCCATTGATCAATTGATTGCGCACGTATCTAAATACATTACCCTCAAACAAGGAGACCTAATTTACACCGGTACACCCGAAGGAGTTAGTGCAGTAGCATTAGGTGATAAACTGTCAGGTTTTATTGGAGATTCAAAACTTTTTGACCTTGTAATCCGCTAAAACAGGGGCATCAACAATTGTTAAAAGTTGTTAAGATATGCCTTGAATTGGGCTCAATGCGCCCGTAAATGACTGTAAATCCCAATTTTCTCCATACGTTTGCAGCGTTAAAGAAATCAATAGTTAATCAATTGTTAATCTAAAAAAAAGAAAAGTATGAAAAAAGAATTGGTAAAATTCGGATTCGTTGTTTTTGCAGCTGTTGCTATGGCTGCTTGCGGTGGTGCTAAAGAAGAAACTACTGAAACTCCTGCTGAAACTCCAGCTACAACTGAGCCTGCTACAACTGAGCCTGCTACAACTGAGCCTGCTCCTACAGACTCTACAATGGAAGCTTGTGATGCTCCAGCTGAAGGTGAAGCTACTCACTAAGAATCGTTGAAATTTAAAAACCCTGTTTGCTAAGCAAGCAGGGTTTTTTTTTGCTCCTATACCAACTTCATTATTTGCAATTGTTTTGTAACTTCACTACACGCATTATATACACATCATCTTGAATAGAAGTTACCGGTGACTGCTGAAATAATTCTGAAGAAAAAAAGAACTCATAAAACCTAACCCAAGTGAGTAATCCGTCAAAGAATAAACTTGCTGATACCTTGTTTGAGTGGCAAACTAATCGTCGTGAAATTATTCGCGCAGGTTTGATTGCAGGAACCCTATCTCAAATTAGTTTTTTAGAAGCCTGCACTTCATCTCTTCAATTCAATGGCAATAAAATTTTTACCGCAAGGCAAGAAGGTATTTTGAAATTTGCCATGGAAGTATTATTCCCTGCTGACGGTAACGGTCCAAGCTGCTCAGACATAAACGCATTTGATTATATCACCTGGGTTCAAACTGATGAAGGTGCCTATGAAAAAAATAAAACCATTCTCACTGAAGGCATGGAAGAATTGGATAATTTTTCAAAAAAAATTATTGAGGAAGAGTTCTCAAATGGAACCCCTGAACAGCAAACACAAATCATAGCAACATTTATTGAAACTGAAAACGGAAACGAATGGTGTTCTGTTGTGCTGACATATATTTTAGAAGCCTTATTGCTTGATCCTATCTATGGAGCAAATGCAAATGAAGCAGGATGGAAATGGCTACAACACACCCCCGGTTTGCCAAGAGCAAACGAAGAAACCCGTTATGATCAGATCATGCAAACTGTTCGTAAAGACCATACCAACCTATGAAATACGATGTATGTATCATAGGCAGTGGCGCAGGTGCCGGACCAGTCATTTACGAACTTGCCCTTGCAGGTTTTGATGTATTAGTACTTGAAAAAGGTCCTTGGTTTAAGACAGAACATTTTACCAAAGATGAAATGACGGCTACCCGACGCGCCATTTACACGCCCGCTTTTAAAGATGAATTTCACGTATTAGAAACACAAAACGCCAATGGTGAATGGACCGCAATGCCCACTCATGAAAGTCGTCGTGATTTTTGGAATGGATCAGCCGTGGGAGGATCATCCAATTTTATGAGCGCCTACTTTCATCGCATGAAACCCAATGATTTTATATTGGCCACAACATTTGAAAAAATTGAAGGAAGCAATATAGAAAACTGGCCAATCACGTATGATGAACTGGAGCCATATTACACCAAAGTTGAACAAGTGGTAGGCGTTTCAGGCAAAGTAATTCAGCACAAATTTTTAGAACCACGCAGCAGTGAAGACTTTATTTTTCCTCCGCTTGAAACAAATAAAATTGCTGATTGGTTTTCTGCCGCGGCATTAAAAAAAGGATACGAAATGATACCGGCGCCAAGAGGCATTATTTCTCAACCGCATGAAGATCGGAATGCATGTTATCTATCAAATTACTGCGGAAGTTTCGGATGTTCGTCAGATGGCAAAAGCAGTTCGCGTGCTGCACTTATTAATCCTGCACTTAAAACGGGGCGTGTTCAGGTTATGGCTGATTCAAAAGTTTTTCACTTGGAAACTGATTCAGAAAACCGAATTGTAAAAGCGTGGTATTACACGTTGAATGGAGAAAAAAAATCAGCTGAAGCAAAACTATTTGTTGTGGCGGCCCAGGCAATAGAAACGTGTCGCCTTTTGCTGATGAGTAAAAACCCATCTTGCCCAAATGGCCTATCAAACAACAGCGGACAAGTTGGAAAAAATTTACTTTTCTCAGCCATTGGCACAGGTAGTGGCAATATTCAATTTGAAGATTTTGCAACTGAAAAAATTGCTGAAATAAATAATCCAATGACTTTTGTAAACAGAGCCATTCAGCAGTTTTATGAAATTAATCAACCAGGAACAGGAAAAAAAATAAAAGGTGGCACGATTGATTTTTTACTTGAACACTCCAACCCAATGCCAAAATCCATTCGACTGAAAAAAGAAGACGGAAAATTAGTGTATGGTTCAGCATTCAAGCGCAAACTTCAGGTTTATTTCACAGAACAAAAACGCGTGCGGTTTGAAGTATTTTGTGATTGGATACCACATGATGATTGTTATGTTGCACTTGATTCTGAATATAAAGATAAATGGGGAGATCCGGTCGCACGAGTGCGGTTAGGATATCATCCGGCAAATCGTGAACCAGGTAATTTTTTAGTAGAAATTGGAAAAGAAATACTCACTGAAATGGGTGCAAAAAATGTGAGCGGTGGAACAACATCATCACCACCTGAAAATTTGCAGGCAGGAGGTTGTCGCTTTGGCAATGATCCAAAAAAATCAGTGTTGGATAAGAATTGTAAATCACATGAAGTGCCTAATCTCTATATAACGGATGGAAGTTTTATGCCAACGGGCGGCAGCGTACCGTACACCTTTACAATATATGCCAATGCGTTTAGGGTGGCTGAGAAAATAAAATTACATTTACAAAATATTCATTGATCTATTATGTTTAAACTTTACTTCACCCTTATTTCCGTTTGCGCAGTTTTACCAATCTTTGGACAAAACGAAAGTAAATTTCTCTACCTAGAAAATGATGCAACAGGAAAAATTAAAAAAATTAACTTAGACCACACCAGTAATCTTGAGTTTGCAATAGACTCAGCTTTCACGTCGTACATCACCTACTCATCCGATGCTCCTGAGAAATGCTTATTTGGTGAGAAACAAGTTGAGTTCATTTTTGATGATTATTCTGAAAGCTATTCTACCGATAACGATAAAGGATATTATTCATTTGATAAATCTATTTGGCTTGATGAGGATTCATCCTTGATGCTAAATTATACAAATCCTAATCCGGATATTTCAATCAGTATGTTTCACCAAACCAAAACAAAAAGTGTTTTTTTTGGAATTGGAGTTGGAATAAGCTATTTGGCAGCTATTAACGCTATGTGGGTAGCCCCTTTTATTGGCATGAATAACGGAAGCTTTAAAAATTATAACTGGCAACGTTTTTGGCGTTTTGAACTGTACAGCGCATGCGCATTAGGAGTTGGAATTCCTTTAGGCCTAATTTTTCAAGAGAAGGAATATCATTTCCAAACCGCTGGAAGTTACAATGATACTTGGCATGTAGTTGATAAACCCGTTAAAGAATAATCAGAAATTTTTAGATTTTTTTGCGATTAATAAAAACCTGACTATATTTGCATCCCGTTTAAACGAAAACGGAGGAATTTTATTGGGAATTTAGCTCAGCTGGTTCAGAGCATCCCGACGAAAAGTCGGGAGGGTCGGGGTAGCTGAAATAAAAAATAAACGTATTGGGAATTTAGCTCAGCTGGTTCAGAGCATCCCGACGAAAAGTCGGGAGGGTCGGGGTAGCTGAAATAAAAAATAAACGTATTGGGAATTTAGCTCAGCTGGTTCAGAGCATCCCGACAAAAAGTCGGGAGGGTCGGGGTAGCTGAAATAAAAAATAAACGTATTGGGAATTTAGCTCAGCTGGTTCAGAGCATCTGCCTTACAAGCAGAGGGTCGGGGGTTCGAATCCCTCAATTCCCACCAACTAATAAAAAACGAGATGATAAACCATCTCGTTTTTTTTTGCTCTAAACTTTTTAAATGTATACTACCTATATTCTATACTCTGAAATCAAAAACAAATATTACATCGGATCAACTGGTGACGAATTGCATGAACGAATAAGAAGACATAATTCAAATCATCATGGATTCACTGGTGGAACAGGTGATTGGATATTGATTTACCATGAATCCTTCAATTCTGTGCAATACGCCCGACAAAGAGAACTACAAATCAAAAAGTGGAAGTCCAGAAAAATGATTGAAAAATTAATTTCTCAATAGCTGGTTCAGAGCATCCCGACTTTACGTCGGGAGGGTCGGGGGTTCGAAACGTAAGTTCGACCTTAGTCAATCCCTCAATTCCCACCAACTAATAAAAAACGAGATGATAAACCATCTCGTTTTTTTTTGCTCTAAACTTTTTAAATGTATACTACCTATATTCTATACTCCGAAATCAAAAACAAATATTACATCGGATCAACTGGTGACGAATTGCATGAACGAATAAGAAGACATAATTCAAATCATCATGGATTCACCGGTGGAACAGGTGATTGGATATTGATTTACCATGAATCCTTCAATTCTGTGCAATACGCCCGACAAAGAGAACTACAAATCAAAAAGTGGAAGTCCAGAAAAATGATTGAAAAATTAATTTCTCAATAGCTGGTTCAGAGCATCCCGACTTTACGTCGGGAGGGTCGGGGGTTCCCTGCCTATCTGAAAGAAATCATTCGATAATAAAGTTGATCATCAGGCAGACAGGGAATCCCGCAATTCTTACATTCACAAAAAACGAGATGGCTTTATCAACTCGTTTTTTTTTGCCTAATTTTTTTTGAATGACTTACACAACTTATATCCTTTAATCAAAAAGCAAAAACAAATATTGCATCGGTTTTACCAGAGATGATTTAATAGAACGAATTAGAAAACACAACACAAATCATCATGCCAATTACCCCCCCCAACTTTACCAATCATTAATTGTCGAAAACATTGAATTAAAAGCACTTGCTCACATTAAACAAATGACATACATTTGCCTGAAACTAAATCTACAATATGAAAAAAACTCTAATTATTCTAAGCCTCTTGTTTGGTGGAATGACGATTCACCAAGCCTATGCGCAGGAGACTGTTCAAACCGAACAGAATCCAATCCTCACGGGCATTAAACCAGCAGATGGTCAACCGGTAACTTTTTCAAGTCAAGCAGAATTGGACAGCACTGTGCCCGGAAAAATTTCAGCTCTTAAAGAAGAGATTTTGAAAAATGCGAATGATTCTGTTCGTGTCAATTATCTCCGTCAACAGTTGTGGCGTTTTGAAAATGCAATCGTAGTAGAAACCCGTTAAATTGAAAAACATGAAAAAATATTTTTAAGTATTATTCCGGTGGTGGCAATTGCTACAACTGGTTGGAATCAATGTTCAATTACCGGGCTTAACAGTCCTACCTGTGTGAATGGCACAGCTCAAACACCTGTTGTTAGCGGCGGCACATTAGTTGGTCCAGGAGTATCTGGTGGCAGCTTTGATCCTTTAGTTGCCGGAGTTGGTACTCATACACTTTTTGTTGTTGACCCAATGTACGCACCAAATTTATATACCATTGATCAAACCGGAACATACAGTCCAATGCCTGGACCAATTGCGGGAACATCAGTTTCGTTAGGAGATGATCAAGTCACTGGTGTTTTACCAATTGGTTTTACATTCAACTTTTTTGGTGTTGATTATACTGATTTTTATATTTCATCTAATGGATTTATTGGATTCAGTGCGGGCATGTCAAATGGATGTTGCTCTGGTCAAACTATTCCTACATTAGGTAATCCTGACAACATGATTGCATTTGCATGGGAAGACATACATCCAGGATTAGGTGGTTCAGTTAGATATCTTACCACGGGTACAGCGCCAAACCAAAAATTGATTGTTGAATTTTACAATGTTCAACACTATGGCGGTGGAAATGCAATAACTACTCAAGTACATTTGTATGAAACAACCAACGTGATTGAAATTCACACAACCTCTATGCCTTCTGATGGAGGAACTCACACCATGGGTATTGAGAATTTCAATGGGTCAACTGGATATGCAGTGACAGGCAGAAATGCTGCAAGTTGGTCAATTTCTAATGACTATGTTGCTTTCATTCCAACCTATTGTGCTACTGCAAACATTACTGTTACCACTGCAGTAACAGCAAATCTTGGAACAGATTTTTCTCTTTGTCCCGGTGAAACTGCTTATGTGTCGCCGGCATTTGGTATGGCAACTTATTTATGGAATGATTTATCTACTGATGATTCTTTAGCTATTTCAGGTGGAGGACAATATTACGTTGACATTGTTGATGGAGGCGGATGCACTGATTCAGATACCATCAATGTTACTGTAGCATCTATTACAAACTTAACTTCTCCACTTGCCATGTGCGAAGGTGATGCGCCAGTTACGCTCTATGCTGTGCCTATTACTAATCCAAGTCCTAATGATGCAAGTCAAGGAGTTTGGTCCGGTGTTGGAGTAATTAGCGGAGGTCTCAACATTGATACCGTGAAAATAATGGATGCACCGGGCGCAGGTCTTGAAGATACATTAACCTGGGGTGGTGACTTATGCACTGAAGGCATTATTGGTGGTACTATGTTTAACTCAACTGCTTTTAGTTTACAAAATACCGCAACGATGATTGATAGTATCAGATTCACCTTTGCCCATACATCTTGTGATGCCGCATATAGCTGGAATATTTACGTAAACGGAGTTTTAGTTGAAACCATTGCCGGACAATATCCAAATACTTGTTCTTGTACTCCGGTAGCAGGTTCAAATATTGAATACATTACTGCTACTGATCCTGCAATACAAACAAACTGGAACTTTGGAGGAACAAATACTATATCAATTGAATACACTGCTTTTTCAGGAAACTTTGCCGGCGTATTTGCACAGGTTTATAATCAAGGAAATATCTTTGATCCCGTAGTTGCTGGTGTAGGTGTACATTTAGTTACTTATGATATTTGTACACTATCTGAAACATTTGAAATGCATGTAATGGGAACTCCAGTAATTAACGCAATGAATTCTGCATACTTGTGCAACGGTCATGATGTGACACTATCTTCAGACATTGCGCCTGGTATGGGATATTCATCTTGGAGTACTACTGAAACAACTGATTCAATTATAGTTTCAACACCAGGAACATATACCCTGACAAATACCTTGTGCGGAACCAGCAATTCAATTGATGTATTTACTTCTCCTGATGTACTCATTTCATCTACTTCTACAGATGAACTTTTAGGAAATGATGGAACAATTGATCTAACTGTATCAGGCGGAACTCCGGGATTCACATTTGACTGGGACAATGGAAGTACTACTGAAGATTTATCAGGATTGGCTGGGGGTACATACATTGTTACTGTAACAGATATGAACGGATGTTATGACACTCTTGAAGTGGTTGTTTCATCTCAAGTTGGGATTAATGAAGCAGATGCTGATTTCGGATTCACAATTTATCCAAACCCTTCAAATGGCTTGGTACAATTAACTGTTGAATCTGCCGAAAATCATAACAATGTTGCAGTAGAAATATTGAATTCTGCCGGACAAGTTGTGTATTTTAAAACGATGAATATCACAGCCGGAAATAATTCAAACGAAATTGATTTGACAAATCTTGCTGACGGTATGTACTTAGTAAAAATTCAAGTTGGTGAAAAAATATATTACACCAAAGTTGCATTGAACTAACAGCTTTTATCAATAAAAGGGAAGGAGAGTTGAAATTCAACTCTCCTTTTTTTGCGCTCTTATCGCGCAATATAATTTTCAATTATTCCGCATCAAGTGCTAACGTGAACATGCACCCAACCCGCTACAAAACATACGGTCCCCACTCCGCAGATCCCAATCTGTGTATACGTAGTACATTTCTCTCAAACATTCACCGTGATTAATTGTTATTGGGTATAAACAATCACAAAAAAAAACAAATGCCTTTCTACCAATTCACACGTACTCAAAAAATACCGGCGAATGTTAAACAAGTATGGGATTTCATTTCTCGGCCTGAAAACTTGAGCAAAATTACGCCGACTTCTATGGAATTCAAAATGACAAGTGAACAAGTGGCTGAAACCATGTATGCCGGCATGATTATCACCTATAGTGTAAAACCGCTTGCCGGATTGTCCATGCAATGGATGACAGAAATTACCCAGGTGAAACCTGAATATTATTTTGTAGATGAACAACGTGTTGGACCTTACAAGCTCTGGCATCATCAGCATAAAATTGAACCTACTGAAGGTGGTGTACTAATGACAGACATCATTACCTATATGCCGCCCTTGGGCTTTTTTGGCGCCATTGCCAATTCACTTTTCATCAGAAAAAAACTCCATCAGATTTTTGATTTTAGAATGAAAGCGCTTGAGGAAATTTTTGTTTAACCAAAAGGTTCGATTAAAATCACATGCTAACCAAGTTTGTTTCTAGAAAACTGTTGATTATTCTCTCTTAAATAATAGAATTATATTTTTCATACATTAGTGTAATATTTACGCAAGTATGAAAATTTCTCAAAACATCAAAGTAGCAGTAGATGCTATTGTTTTCGGTTATTCTGAAAACGACTTGAAAGTTTTACTAATCAAACAAAAATTTGGTAAACTAAAAAATCAATGGGCGCTTGCGGGTGGATTCGTTAAAAACAACGAGGCCTTGCGCGATGCGGTTGTGCGAGAATTATATGAAGAAGCAGGAATAAAAGTAAATTACCTTGAGCAACTATACACCTTCGGAGACCAAATCAATCGCGATCCAAGAGCGAGAGTCATTTCCGTCGCATATTTTGCGCTGGTAAATTCTGACCAATTATTCCCCGTTGCTGATACTGATGCAAAAGAGGCAGCGTGGTATTCACTAAAAAAATTACCAAAATTGGCCTTCGATCATCGTGCTATGATACAAACCGCGGTGTTGCGCTTACAAAACAAGCTGACTTATCAACCCATCGGATTTGATCTATTGCCAAAAGAATTTTTATTCTCTGATCTTGAAAATTTATACAGTACAATTTTAGAAAAAGAAATTGACCGCAGAAATTTTAGAAAAAAAATAATGAGCTACGGCATTATTGAAGAAACACCTAGGTATTCGCAAAGAAAAAGCGGAAGACCTGCAAAGCTTTTCAGGTTTAACAAGTCAAAATACACCAAATTGGTTCAGTCGGGTTTTTACTTCGAAATACATTTTGCGTAATTTTCACACAATGTATTGACAGGAACAAATTAAATGCCTACATTTGCGTAATACATACACAAAGTAATATGAAAACACTTAATCTAGATTCAAATTTTAAACCACAACAAGGACAGGAAATATCGTTTCAACAATTTCTTTTTCCCGGTGGAGAACCACACATAAGAATAACATCAGACCTAGCCGCAGGCAGCAGCGTTACGTTGACACATCGGATAAACTCATTCAATGATTTAGGACTTCTATGTCTTGCAGCAGATGCTCTCAACCGCATGCAAGTGAAGATTGAGAAACTAATAATTCCCTATTTTCCTGCAGCCAGACAAGATCGTGTGATGGTAACGGGTGAACCACTTTCAGTTAAAGTTTATGCTGAGATCATCAATCAAATAAATGCTCAGTGCGTGGTAGTATTGGATGCCCATTCTGAAGTGACACCGGCTGTTTTAAATAATTGTATATCTATTCCTAATCATGCGTTTATCAAACAGGTTATGAGTCAAATTAACGAAGAGCTGATTTTGATCTCGCCGGATGGCGGAGCACTTAAAAAAATCTACAAAGTATCACATTATCTGGGAGGAATTCCAGTTGTAGAATGTAGTAAAAGAAGAGATGTTAAGACCGGAAAAATTTCTGGATTTCAGGTCTACACAGACAACCTACAAGATAAAGCATGTCTGATTGTTGATGACATTTGTGATGGTGGAAGCACCTTCATTGGATTGACGGAAGAGTTTAAGAAGAAAAATGCCGGTAAATTATACTTGGCAGTATCACATGGCATTTTTAGTAAAGGATTTGATGAATTGTCAACGTGTTTCACTAAAATCTTCACAACAAATTCAGTGAAAGAATTGTCACATCCATGCCTAACACAAATACTGATCAACGACCAAATATTATCATGAAACAATAAGTAAAAATAAATTTTAACTAGATATAAATATGCATAATCCACTCTTACTTACTGATGGCTACAAGGTAGATCATCGCAGGCAATATCCTGAAGGAACCACTCTTGTGTACTCCAACTGGACACCAAGAAAAAGTAGAATTGAAAACATTGACGAAGTAGTGTTTTTTGGTCTGCAATATTTTATAAAAAAATACATATTAGAAGATTTTGAAAATCATTTTTTCAAGCAACCGAAGTCAAAAATAATTTCAGAATACAACCGACGCATCAACAATTATCTTGGAGAAAATCAGGTAGGCACCAAGCATATTGAAGCACTGCATGATCTAGGATATATTCCGATGGTAATTAAAGCTCTTCCTGAGGGAGTTAGCGTACCTTTACGAGTTCCAATTTTTACAATATATAATACACACCCTGACTTTTTTTGGTTGACCAATTATTTTGAAACCTTGTTGTCTGCAGTTATTTGGATGCCTTGTACATCAGCCACCATCGCACGACAGTACAGAAAAATACTTGATCAATATGCCCATGAAACATCATCATCACCAGAATTTGTAAACTGGCAAGGACATGATTTTTCAATGCGGGGTATGGCGGGTATTGAAGCCGCACTAACTTCAGCCGCCGGACATCTTCTCAGCTTCACCGGAACAGATACTATTCCGGCAATTGATTTTCTAGAAAAATATTATAACGCCAGTTCTGATCATGAACTTATTGGAGGTTCTGTTGCTGCCACTGAACACTCTGTGATGTGCATGGGCACCATGTCAGATGAACTTGGTACTTTCAGAAGACTGATTTGTGAAGTTTATCCAAAAGGAATTGTATCAATTGTTTCAGACACTTGGGATTTATGGAAAGTACTATCTGAATATTTACCGGCACTAAGATCTGAAATTCAATCACGAGAAGGCAAAGTAGTGATTCGCCCTGATAGCGGAGATCCCGTTGATATAATTTGCGGAAACCCCAATGGAAAAAACGAACAAGAGAAAAAAGGCGTAATTGAATTATTATGGGATACTTTTGGCGGAACAACAAATGCAAAAGGATACAAGGAACTCATTCCACAAATTGGTGCTATTTACGGTGACAGCATTACCATTGAAAGAGCAAAAGATATTTGTGAACGATTAAAACAAAAAGGATTCGCTTCAACAAACGTTGTCCTTGGTATTGGATCATATACTTATCAATATAATACGCGTGACACTTTCGGCTTTGCCATGAAAGCAACTTATGGTGAAGTAAATGGAGAAGGTCGTTCCATTTTCAAAGATCCCATAACAGATGACGGAACTAAAAAATCTGCAAAAGGATTAATGAAAATAGTGCTTGAAAACGGAAACTATAAATTAATTGATCAAGTTGATTGGAACGAAGAAAAGCAAGGCGAACTGAAAGAAATTTTTAGAGACGGAAAATTACTTGCAGATTATACTTTAGATCAAATAAGAAATCGGATTAGGAAATAAATTAAATTTCAAAAAAAAAATCTTTTTAAATTCTGACGATAAATTGGCATCTGAATTTTAAAATTAATAACGATGAAAAAACAACTTTGTACTGCGGTCCTTTTGTTCATCATGCTACCCGTGTTGGCGCAGCAAATTCAAGAGAACGATACGGTAAAACAAGTCAATGAAGTACTGATTGTATATAAAGCAGAAAATAATACACCGGTGACATACCTGAATATTAGACAAGCTGATTTGAAATTAAAATCAACCGGGCAAGAACCATCTTTTTTGCTTTCAGAAACACCATCAGTAACTAATTATTCTGATGGTGGTGGGCCACAAGGATATTCATATTTCAGAATCAGAGGTATTGATCAAACCCGAATCAATGTAACCCTAGACGGTGTTCCACTCAATGAGCCGGAAGACCAGGGTGCCTACTTTTCAAATTATGCCGACATCTTAAATTCAGTAAGCTTAATTCATATTCAACGAGGAGTTGGAACAACAAAAAATGGCGTCGCAAGTTACGGTGGCAGTGTCCAATTGTATTCACCCATTTTGTATGACACTGCTCACTCTAGCTTTGGCGCAGGTTATGGATCATTCAATACGATGCGTTTTTTTGGCGAATACCATAGTGGACTAAAAAACAACAAGGCACTTTATGTCCGAGCATCACAAGTATATTCTGATGGTTACAAATATCATGCACACAACAATTCACAATCCATTTTTTTAAGTACAGGTCTCTTCAAAACATCTTCAGACTGGAAACTAAACATACTTCTTGGGCAACAACAAAATGGTATGGCTTGGCTTGGTGTTTCTGATTCGTTGATTGCAGTTGACAAAAGAACAAATGCAAACGCTGAACAAGAAGTTGACCGATTTTTACAATGCCTTGCTCAAATACAAAACCAGTGGCGTATCAAAAATCACTTTTATCTAAATTCAAGTTTATACTATACATTTTTAGATGGTAATTACAATTTTGATTTTAATAACTTTATCGGATTGCCAAGCACAAATGAATTATACAATTATGCATTCAGATCTCATTTTACCGGATTATTCTCGAACTTTACCTATCACTCAAAAACCATCAATTGGATCACCGGTATACATGGTAACAATTACAGTAGACGCCATATTGGTAGTGAAAAATCTCTTGGTGAACTCTATCAAAATACAGGAACAAAGAATGAATTATCAATTTATAGCAAAGCGGAATACAAACTAAAAAAATTTAATTTTTTTGCAGACATACAATACCGCATTGTGAACTTCAGTTATTCAGGATTGGTTTCAATGCCTACCCAGACATGGCAATTTCTTAATCCAAAAGCAGGCGTACATGCTAGAATAAATGAGCACGCCGGAATCTATTACAGCTATGGAAGCACAGGTCGTGAACCTACGCGAAATGACATGTTTGGCGGAAATGACGATCTTCTTTCAGACAGTCTTGGCAATGCACTTTTGTTCAATACTAAACCTGAGAGAGTACAAAATCATGAACTTGGTTTCAGGTACCAAAATAAAAAACTTACAACAGATGTTAATTTGTATTTTATGGATTTTGCAAATGAAATTGTACTCAATGGAAAATTTGGTCCAAATGGTTTGGCGCTGACAAATAATGTAGAACAAAGTATCAGAACCGGAATTGAATTAAGCCTGCAATATGAAATCAATTCGTTTCTTATTTTGAATCACCAATCATCATTTAATTATAGCAATATTACAGAACAATCTATTTCTTTTGAACCCATTTTAACCCCACCTCTCATTATTAATCAAGAAATTGTTTTCAAACTTAAAAATTTCAGATTCGGTGTCATGGGCAGATATCAACACAAGTCATATATTGACTTTGCCAATAGCGCAATGGTTGACAGTTATTTCCTGCTAAATCTTAGAGCACATCTGCAATTGAAAAAATTTCAATTCGCCGTTTTTTTGAATAACTTAACCAATGCACACTATTATAATCAGGGTTATGTTGACTACGATGGAACCAACAAATATTTTGTTCAAGCGCCCCTTAATTTCTTCACGTCAGTGAACTTCACTTTCTGATGAGCATATTTGATATTCATTTCATCGTTTTTGAACTGATAGGATACAAAGTCAGTTTTGTTGAGTTTATTGGAACCACTTTCGGATTCATATCTGTTTATCTTGCAACGCGTGCAAATATTTTAACCTGGACAACGGGTATTATCAACGAATTATTTCTATTTATTCTTTTTTTTCAGGTGCAACTTTATGCTGATATGTTTCTACAAATATTTTTCTTTGTTGTCACAATTTTCGGCTGGTATAACTGGAAGAAAAATACAGGAACAAACTCAGTTTCTAAATGCAATAATGCGTTGTGTATAAAGCTGTCAATATTTATTTCAATCGGAACTTTGCTCATGGGTTTATTCATGATGCAAATTCACCTCCTGATGCCGGCATTTTTTCCAATACCTGCAGCGTATCCTTTTGTTGATTCTACTATCATGATACTCAGTTTTGCGGCTACATATTTACTCGCCAGAAAAAAAATTGAAACCTGGTACGTTTGGATACTCGTTGATATAATTTGTGTTGTCTTGTTTTTTCAAAAACAAATTGCCTTTCTGGCTTTTGAATACATGCTATTCATGATACTGGCTTTGTATGGATTAATTCAATGGAAAAAACAAATGCGACATGAATAAAGGATTTGTATTCGGTAAATTTCTTCCCTTTCATAAAGGTCATGAATCCATGATTAGTTTTGCATTGACAAAATGCGATAAACTTACTGTATTGGTTTGTGCAGAATCATCTGAAGTAATTGATGGCGAAATAAGAGCTGAATGGATTAAAAAATCATATCCTCATGAACCCAAAATTGACGTACAAATCTTTCATTACAGTTCTGATGAATTACCAAATACCTCTGTATCTTCAAGAGATGTTTCACAAAAATGGGCACAAGCATTTAAAAAATTGTTCCCTGATTATCAGGTTGTAATTACATCTGAATTGTACGGTGATTATCTTGCAGAAAATATGGGTATCACTCACCTATTATACGACAGAGATCGCACTATCACGCCAATATCTGCATCGCAAATTAAAGCCGATATTATCGCTCATTGGAATTATTTACCCGCAAGCGTTAAACGTTTTTTCATCACAAAAGTTGTTATTCTAGGAACTGAAAGCACGGGTAAAACAACGCTGACAGAAAAGCTTTCTGCTCACTACAACTGCACACCGGTATTTGAAGCGGGGCGTGATTTAATTCCTGATTCAAATCAATTTCAGTTTGATGATCTGCATTTGGTTGCAACTGAACACGCCAAAAGAATTGAAACGGCTGCCACAGGTAAACACCCTTTAATCATCATTGATACAGACATTCACATTACAAAATCATACGCTCGTTTCATTTTTAAAAAGGAACTTGAAACTGATTCAAACATACTTGAAACAAACAAAGCTGATCTTCACCTTTACCTTAATAGTGACGTGCCACACGTTCAAGATGGAACAAGGCTAGATATTACTAACCGGAATTTATTAGATCATTCGCATCGCGATATTTTAAATGAAAACGAAATTACGCTTATTGAAATTAAAGGAGACTGGAACCAACGTTTCACCAAGGCAATTGAGGAAATTGAAAAATTGCTGAAGAAGAAATATTTTAGTTGATTTTGATCAACGAAAAAGTACAAACCAAATTTAATTAAAATCGCATCTGCGGAAAAGTATAACTACTCCCTTTTCAAATTAGAAGCAGACTCAGATTTTCTTTTGAGCATGAAAGGAAAAAGCAAATCATCTTTGAGTGATTGTTTCTCTTGTTGCTTTACGCCAAACTCAATGTCTTTAATGCCTTTGGAAGATTTCCAAGTAGAGAACATCCGATCCCACAACGCAAAAAATGAACCGTAATTTGAATGCTGTAAAGCGGGGTCTTTACTGTGATGCATTTGATGTTGCTTAGGACTGAGAAATATTTTTTCAAAAATTCCAAAGCCTATTGGAACATGTGAGTGTCGCAAATTTCCACCTAGTATAGCGGTGAAAAATACAAAAAAACTGGCGCCCATTATTTTTGGAAAATCATACACCTCAAGAAAAAAGTAGATGAAAATTCCGGTTATCACACCGTGCACAAGTAAGAATCTTAATTGAGTCAATACCATTTCAAAAGGGTGAATTCTGAAAAACGTAATAGGTGTTAAAATTTCTGCCGTGTGATGCATGCGA
Source organism: Crocinitomicaceae bacterium (assembly GCA_016708105.1). Lineage (NCBI taxonomy): Bacteria > Pseudomonadati > Bacteroidota > Flavobacteriia > Flavobacteriales > Crocinitomicaceae > Crocinitomicaceae bacterium. The sequence continues at coordinate 624,042 of JADJGJ010000002.1, read as the reverse complement.
TGCAAACGCCACAAAAAAGCATTGTGATGAAGAAGATAATGCAAAGCAAACCGGGTAAAATCAGAAAAAATAAAATAGGTCAATGCATATAAAACCAAACCCCAATTGGTAGAAAAATAGGTATTGGTGTAGTCACCAAACACATTGTTCATTCCCTTGTAAACATAAGATGCAACCCCAAGTGAATTGGTAAACAACAAGGGCAAAACCAAAATTTGCAACAAGTGGTTGAGTCCCCACGCAACCCCATCAATCATACTGGATTTTGAAAAAACATCACGCATGCCGTAGCGTTTGATCTTAGTGCCGGTAAACAAAATAAAGATGAGTGCATACACCACGCATAACGCCAAGTATGGCCAATATACTCGTTTGTTAGGTTCAAAGAGTTGATCAAAAGGTAAGTAATAACTAATGTCTTCCATGCTTTTCTTCAGGTACAAATTTATCTTGTTTCATGATACATTCAAATACCGTGAAAATAGTATTTTAACATAAGCATCATACTGCGCTTTTGTCTCTTCATCCTTCTAAAACCCTTAGCTTGCATGCTTTTTAAGCATATATGCAGAGCGTACAAGTTAATTTCACCTGAACATAGATGCCGGTTTTTAATAAGTACTAAATTTAACATGATATAAGATAAACCGCGCTTTTTGTTGACCAATTTCAACAAATGATCATATCAAATTCTTTTCTGAAGTAGAATTAAATAAACAAATTAAAAATGAAAGTTAATACTCTGGTGACGCTTCTATTTATGTTACACTGGGCTGCATTCTCCCAATCCCAAACCACCAAACGAAGCGGGATATTTTTAGAAATTGCCGGTAGCGGTGGTTTAGGTTCTATTAATTATGAGCGTGATTTTTGGCAGACAAAAAACACTATGTTCTTGTGGCGTGCAGGATTTAGTGTGGCACCCATTGATAAAAATAACGGAATGGGATTGGTTTTCCCGTTGATGATTCATACTTCTACAGGTAAATCAGCGCATAAATTAGAATGTGGTTTGGGACAAGGAATAACCGTGACTACAAAAGGGAATTTTTTTATTCTTACCACTGCTTCATTCGGTTATAGATTTCAACCTGCTGACAAACATTTTTATTACCGCGTGACCTATACTCCACTTATCTCTTATCTATTCGATTTTCAAGTACAGCATTGGGGTGGTATCAGCATAGGCTATTCGTTTTTCAATAAATAATTTTCATGATATCAGTCATTCAAAAAATACAAGCGCTTATGAAATCAATACATTTAATTTTATTTTTTGTACTACTGTTTGTAATCAGCAGTTGCAATAAAGAAAAGCATTTTGGTGGAGAAGATTTTTACGAAGATGGTTTTGAAAATTATCAACACGTTGACAGTATGTTTTTGCCCTGGCCAAATTTGGATAAATACTGGTCGTTCAAACAGCTGACCTTTGATAATAATTTTATCACGCTTGATACTACCATGGCTCACAGCGGTAACAATTCAGTGCATTGTTTTGGGGTAAAATCAAATGATGTTAATGTGTCAAAAGCCAGCATAAACAGACAACACATGGCATTTCATGAAGGAGAAACAATACGCATTACAGCCTGGTTTTTTATTCAGGACACGATTAGTTTTGACTGGCTTTTTTTAATTGATCTGGAAGAATACACCGCTATTGGTGCCGGACCGGGAATGCGAGTTGCTCTTGTAGACAATCATTTAGCAGTAGAGCATAAATTTAATGAACCGGATATTTTTCAACCAGCAGGAAATGAAATAGATTTTCCGCGCAATCAATGGGTTGAAGTAGTTTGGGAAATTGGTCTTTCACAAAAAAAAGACGGCACAGTTAAACTCTGGCAAGATGGAACCCTACTTCTGGAAGGATCAAACACTCGCACCATGCCAAAAGATTTGCTCTATTTTATTCAAGGCACTAAAGGAATTTACAGCAATATTGAATTCGGCGTTACGGCAAATTCATACGATAATAATTGTCACTTGTGGGTTGATGATGTTAAAGTAGAAATGATTAATTAATCAGAATTTGATTGATGAAGATTTGAAAAAATCACACTTTTATTCCAACTACACAAACGTCATCAATTTGTTCAAATGAACCTCGCCATGACATAAAATTATCTCGGATAAAATGCAATTGTTTCTCCGTTTCTAATCCTGAATTTTTCTTTAACATTTCCTGAAAAGGGCGGTATTTAAATTTTTTACCTTGAGGCCCACCAAATTGATCAGCATATCCATCTGAGAACAAATAAAGCATAGTTCCTTTTTTCAAGGTAATTTTATGATTGGTGAAAGGGGTTTGATGTTGATACAAACCAACAGGCTGTTTATCTGCTCGCAGTTCTTGCAAATTATTTTCAATGATCATGTAAAGCGGATTATTTGCTCCGGCATATTCCACGTTGATCTCATTACTTGAATGCGATGCATGTTCAATTGCAATGAGCGCAATGTCCATTCCGTCTTTTACCAATTGGTTACCTGAAGCCAGTGCATCAATCACCATGTTGCGGCATTTGTCCAAAATTTCTGCCGGTGTCTGCAATTCAAATTCACGTACACACCGGTTGAGGGCAGTGCTGCATACCACGCTCACCATAGCGCCTGGCACACCATGTCCGGTACAATCAGCAACAGCAATGAAGGTTTTGTTTGCGCTTTTTTCAATCCAATAAAAATCTCCGGCAACAATATCTTTTGGTTCATAAAAAACAAAATAGTCATTCAGATTTTCACTCAGTTTTTGTTCATCAGGCAACAATGCTTCTTGTATTTTTTTTGCATAAGTTATACTGTCAGTAATTTCTTTATTTTTCAAATCAGTTTCATGTTTAGCGCGTTTGAGCGCAATTTTAAATGCTTCATTTCTGACAATGTATTTATTGACTATAACCACAGCAATCGCAAGCAAAGCACAGGTGAGAAGACAAAAGAAACCAATCATAATTTTGGTTTTGAAACTGGTATCATCAGCCAATGCTAATTTTTCATCCATGTTGAGTTTTTCGCGCTCTTCCATGGTAGAAATAATTTTTCTTATTTCATCCATTACTGCCTTGTCTGCCTGAATCAATTCAAGTTCTTTTGCTTTTAACTTTTTGTCTATCCGTTCTTCTTCAAGTTGAATAGTTTCAATTTCTGCATTCAATTCATCTACTGTAATTTTTTCTGCAAACAGCGTATTATCCTCTGGAGCTGTTGAGGAATTTTCATCTTCATTTTTTTTATTCTTTTTGCGCTTGTTCAATAAACGGTCAAAAAAGTTTTTTTCTTCGCGTTCTTGCAGTTCAGTATTTTCATTGTTTTGACCGTTGCTTGAATTATTTTCCGGTTCAATTTCCAGTGATATTTTTTCAAGTGCTGTCATCACACGTGATTCTCCTTGCAGTAGTAAGAGGTTATCAAGCATGTCAAATTTCTTTGATACAAGTGAATCAAGAGTGTCTATGTCATGCGCAGGATTTTTTTCAGAGACAGTTAAATTGCGCAAACTATCAATTGAGGCATTTGCTTCAGTATAATTCTCATAATACGCATTGAGGTAATTGACATCTTGTGTCAGGGCATACGATTTTATATTGTTTTCAGCATCAGAAAGATGATACAACATTTCTTTCATCTGAAGCAGAGATTCATCAGGGCGCGCCTCTTCAGTAAGGTCAGTTACTATTTCACTTAAACTAGTGTAAACGAAATAAGCGCTGGTGATGACTCCAACTAGAACAACCAATAATAAAATGAGTACTTTCTTTTGTACGCGTGCAGCTCCTGACATAGGTTTTCATCAATAAAAAGGGAGGAAAAAATATCCTCCCTTTCACTTTTCAGAAAACAAAGTTAATCAATTACTGCTTAATGAGTTTGCTTATGGAAAATCCTGATGTTGTTTTAACCTTGACGGTATATACACCATCAGCAAAATACGCGCAGTTAAACGTATAATGATTTGTATTAGGTTGAGCTCGATAGACTTCCTGACCACTCATATCGTACACAACAATTTCAGTAATCTCATCATCACTGCTCACGCTAACTAAATGGTTAGTAGGATTCGGATAAATACTTAATGATGAACTAACATTTTCTTCAAATCCAAAATAATCTCCAATGACTGATGATGTTTTATTAGATCGTGATGAATTATGATCCTGCACTTTGTTAGATGATGTACAAGTTACCGGTGGTGTCACGCTGATAAAATAATCCAAGCCACCCATAGGTGAAGGATTATCTGTATAAGAGAAATTGGTTGAAGGCAGGCTCTGAATTAATTCCCACCCGTTAGCATTGGTGTAGCGGTAAAGATCGTATGTACCAAAAGCAAATCCTACATACTCATCCCAATGTAAATTGATGGTATTACCAATACCTAAATCTATGGTAAGATGAATGGTTTTATGAAAATCACTTAGCATAGATTCTTCACCGCATGTATTGACGGCTGAAATTTTATATCTCCATGATCTTACTGCAGGTGATGCAAATGGGTCAGAATAAATAGATTCATTGGAATAAGGAACTGAAGCAATCCACTGATAAATTCCGGCAACAGATGTTTCTCTATAAATATTGAAATAGTCAATGTCAGTTGAAGCAGGTTTTTCCCACACCAGCAAATTGGTATTAGTAAGTGTGTCAACGGTTACAAGACAAATAGGAATAAACTCAGGCACTAATGAATTCACCTCTGCGCCTGCCATTCCAACGCACCCGTTTTCATCTGTAATTTCTACACTATAATATCCCGGAGCAAGTGCGTTGATGTTTTCTGTTGTTGCTCCATTGCTCCAAAGAATAGAACTAATGACAAAATCAGATTGAATTGAAATATTAATTGCTCCATTATTCAAACAAGTTGCCGGGATGATTGAATTAATTATTATTTCAGGTCCTCCTGCATTATTGATAACAATATTTTGAATAGATGAACACCCGTTGTCATCAGTAATAAGCACATGATATGCACCTGCTTCAACACCTGTTAGATTAGCACTGTTTATTCCAACCGGCAAACCTGAAACACTTTCAAACCATTGATACTCATAAGGTGCTGTTCCGCCAGACACAATACATGATGCGGAGCCGTCATTCAACCCGCACGTTGCGTTGACAGATGAATTAATAAAACTAAAAGTTGAAGATGCAGTCACTTGAAACATGGCTACTGCTGTGCATCCATTATTAGACACTGCGGTTACTTCATAGTATCCTGCAGTTAATCCTGAAATATCTTCAGATGTTTGACCAGTTAACCATTGAATAGATTGTACCCCGGATGAAGCAGTAATCAACGCATCAATTGCACCATCATTACCACCTGCACACGTGACAGGTATAACTGTTCCACTAATGCTAATACCTGTTGATGATACCATGGCAGGATACGAGGCCTGGCAATTATTGTCATCGGTTACCGTGACAAGATATGTCCCTGCCGCCAAACTATCAATACTGTTCGTTGATTCTCCTGTTGTCCAGTAGATGTCATAAGGTGATGCGCCGCCACTAATGCTCACAGACGCTGTTCCGTTTTCTTCTCCGCAACCTGCATCAGTTGTGGTGACATTTAATTGCGGTACTTCGTTTACTTCTACAAGAAATGATGATGAACCAGAACAGCCGTCAGAATTATAAAAAGTATATGTCAATGTATGTGCACCGGGGCCGGCAAGTGATGGATCAAACGTTGATGAACCGGTATTCACACCTGTGCCTGACCAAAATCCTCCGGCCGGACTTGCATTTGAAACAAGTGAAATCATTCCGTCATTTTCACAAAAAGCAGACGTCGTAAAATTAATAGTCACTACCGGATCTGCCACCAATGTTATATTTGTTGTAATGACACTATCACACCCTGAAATACTGGTGAGATTACTTACATGAGTCATGTCTGCACTAATATTAATTGCCAGTGTTCCATCCGGAAAAAGATAGTTGTTACCTGAACACACATTAGCATTCTCTGAAAAATTGTATACCGGCATAACAGAAAGATTTGTTGTGATCACACTGTCACAACCTTCAATTGTTGTAAGATTACTCGCATGTGAAGTTGATGATGTGATATTAGTTTCTGAACTACCATCAGGATATGTATATGAATCACCTGAACAGATGACGAAATTCTCACTAAGGGCAAAAACAGGATCAACTGAAATGTTTGTTGTAATGATACTGTCACAACCATTGATAGTAGTTAAATTACTCACGTGTGATTCAGATGAAATGATATTGGTTGAACTGGTTCCGTCAGGGTAAGTATACGAAGCACCCGAACAAACACTGAAAGATTCACTCAAATTATACTCAGGATGTATACTGATGTTTGTAGTAATAATACTATCACACCCATTCAGGGCAATAAGAGAACTAATATGATTTTCCGGGGCGGTGATATTGGTTTGTGAAAAACCATCAGGATATAAATAATCACTACCTGAACAGATAAAAATATTCTCAGTCAGATTATAGGAAGGTATAACATTAACAGTAGTATTTATCGTGCTGTCACATCCAAATTGCCCTTGCAAAATACTCGTGTGATTTACTGTACCGGTAATATTTGATTCAAAATATTCATCAGGAAAAGTGTATGATTCACCTGAACAAACAGTGACGGTTTCACTGCCGGTGTATGGGGTTTTTTGGTAGAATTGGATGCTGACGTTGTCCAAGAAAATACTCCAGTCGGTGCCCGTTTGACAATAGAACTTTATCTGAGAGATACTATCTAAAGCATAATTTGGATAAAAGGCCTGTGGATCAATACCATGATTTTGAACCAAAACATTATCCGAAATTCTCCGAGTCTGAAAATAAATTGAATCATGGGTAAAAACTACTTTATAATGAAAATCTGAAAAATCAGCAGCAACGGTATGAGTAGAAACAGTAATGTTGTTGTTTGGGAAATGAATGAAAGATTTGTTAGTATTACCCCAGAAGTACTCTTTATACTCGTGCCAAAAATCAAAGAGCGTGTCACCAAGGGATACTTCCAAGAGAGTCCGACATCCCCAATAGTTATAGCGAATAGATCCTTCCCACTCTATTGCAACGCTATCCGTGCAGCCTGGCATAACTCCTGTTTTTGTAAGTTGCGCATCTCCGGAACTCACGAAAGCACCGATATAACCGCCGGATAATGTTGCATTGGAAGCATAAAATGTCCATCCAGCCGGCACCTGATTATCATTAAAGTCATGGAACTCATTCGTAAACGTCTGAGAAAAAACAAGGGAACAAAATAAAAAAGCCGGCAACATGAGGGCCAGCTTTTTATAACACAAAGGGTGTGTTTTCATATATTCAGGTTAAATCAAAATTGAACTTAGCTATATAGCAAAAAGTATTTAGGCAAAGCTATGCCAGATCAATTTGAAAAAAAATACCCCAAAATGGGTATGAAATTAAAAACCCTGTTCATCAGATTGCGCCGTGTTCAAGTGCAAGTCTTATTAAAGCAATAGTACTTTTTGCGCCGGTTTTTGCCATCATATTCTTGCGAATAGTTTTTACCGTTTCAGGACTTATGTTTAAATCACTTCCTATTTGTTTATTGTCTTTGCCTTCCCAGATATGGCTCAGAATATCACGTTCACGCTTAGTGAATGACGCAGTTTTCTTTTGATTGTTTTCTTTGTATGCTTCAACCGGATAATCAATGAATGAAGGTTCTCCATCAAGCCCAATGAGTGAGAGACTCATGTGGTTACTTGTTTTCAGATGAGAAATATCTGTGTGCACACCAAAGGTATGTATCACGCCACCATCCAAACTATAATTAATAGTGATTACCTGTTGCAGTATGCGAATATAGTTTCCGTCTTTCCTACGCATGCGATAATCATACCTTACTTTGTATTTAAAGTATTTTTCAGGTGGTAATTCTTTGAAAAAATTCATCACCGTATTTTCAAAATTGATGAATTTTGGTTGATCGTCAAGGTGAATGATTGACAACCCTAATTCCATGGTAAACTCATCAGGCGCATAACCCAGTACATGAATTATTTCATCTGAAACAAAATCAAATTTAAGATCTTGTAAATTGAAAATGTAGTAATATGATTCTCCTACATTGAGAAGATTTAATAATTTCTTTTGTAAGACCAGATCAATTTCTTGTCTCACTCTTCTCTGTTGCATGTGTTGATTTGTCCAGATATGACTGGCTGATTTCAACAGAAAGTTTTGTGGACTCATGATATAAGGCTTGTGCTCTATTCAAATATAAGCGTATGAACTCACTAAAACAAACGTATTGAATTCACCAATCAACAATTTAATCGCAAATAAATGACTTTCAATAAATAGGCATTTTGAATGAAATAAAAAATAATTGATGGGAAGCTGACTAAATTAAATAGCCCCATGTTCAAGTGCATAACGTACCAGTGAAACGGCGTTAGGAGAATTAGTTTTGGCTAACATTTTTTTTCGCATTGTTTTGACAGTTTCAGAACTGATTTGTAAAGCCGCAGCAATCTCATGTGTATCCATACCCTCCCACATCAAACTCAGAATATCTAGTTCGCGTTTGGTAAAATCTACTGTGGGTGAAATTGATTTATATTCTTCAACCGGATAATCTAAAAATGAAGGTGCGCCATTCAACCCAATAAATGAAAGTCGGGTATGATTAGATGTTTTCAAATGGGAGATATCCGTGTGTACACCAAATGTATGTATCACTCCACCGTCAATACTGTAGTTGATGGTAATTACTTGTTGCAAAATGCGAGCGTATGTTCCATCACTGCGCATCACACGATAATCATATCGCATTTTATAATTGAAATATTGATCTTGTGGTAATTTTTTAAAAAAATTCATCACCGTATTCTCAAAATTCACAAAAGTATTTCGGTCATCAGGATGAATTTTTGAGAGAATAAACGGCATGGTAAACTCCTCTGCTTTATAACCCAAAACTCGTTCAACGTCATCAGACACATAATCAAATTTGAGATCAGCGAGATTGAAAATGAACACATAATAATCACCAACACTTAGCATATTGAGTAATTTTTTTTGTAAATCAAAATCAATATCCTGTCTGATTTGTTTGGCCTGCATATTCTGATTAGTCCATATCTGGCAAGCGCTGCGTAAAACAAATTGGTCTGTACTCATGTTGAATTTTTGAACTGTGTTACTCAAAAATAACTTAATCTTTTACAAAAAAAAACAGCCACCCGATTGGATGGCTGTTTTATGCTGTATATCAAAATATTACTGCTTCACAATTCTGCTGTGCAATATACCGTTTGGAGTATATAACTCAATAGTATAAACACCACGTGCGTAAGCTGCAAAGTCAATGGATAAAATTTCAGAATTATTATTTGCTCTGAAAACTAGTTGACCAGACATATCATAAACACGCACCTCTTGAATTACATCAGAATATTTAAGTTGTACAAAACCAGAAGTTGGATTTGGATAAATGCTCAAGTGGTTTGATTCAATTTCATTCACACCTAACTCTTCTTCCTCTTCAGGCATATTGATAGAAGATTTATTAGAACGTGATGAGTTGTGATCTTGCACTTTTGACGCAGTACAAATTGAAGGTGGTAAAATTTCAATTACATACACCAAGTTACTATCACTTGGAGGTGTCAAATCTGTATAAGAAATATTATCTGAACCTAACGAATCAATTTTCTCCCATCCGGTTGATGGGTGATAACGCCAAATATAATAAGTGTCATAAGTGAATCCGTGATAGTGATCCCAAATCAGGTTAACAACTCCACCAACACCAAGGTTAGATGAAAGGTGAATGGTTTTGTGAGGCTCACTTAAATCAGATTCATTACCACAATCATCTACCGCTGATACTTTATATCTCCATGAGCGAATTGCAGCATCTGAAGCAAGATCATTATACTGGCTGATACTGTCAGCACTTTGATTTGCGATGAGATAGTACAGTCCGTTTTGCGAACTTTCTTTATAGATATTATATGATACAACATCAGGTGACGCAACCGGATTCCAAACAACAATATTTGAATTGTAATTTGTATCCACTGTTACGATACAAATATCTGTTTCATCTGGTGCTGACATTTCAATATTGAAAATTTCATACGCGCTGCAGCCATTGTTTCCGGTAACCTCAACACTATATTCACCCGGCACAACATTGGTCAAATCCTGAGAAGTTGAACCATTAGACCATTGGTAAGTATACGGTGCCACACCACCCATTGTATTGATATAAACAGCACTCAATGTTCCGGTACAAGTTGGATCAGTAATTGAATCAGTTAAGATCACTGTTGCATCCATGTCATTCACTACAAATGATGCTTCAATTAAACAGGTGTTACCATCAATTACCATCAAATCATACACCCCGCCAGGCAATCCAATCGTTGAATTATTTGAACCGGTTGAGTTAGGCCAAATAAAGTTGAAAGGCCCGGTTCCGTTATTGATAACTGCAGTTGCAGTTCCATTGTTCATTCCGCAATCTGCATCAGTTGTTATTACAGAAAGATACGTGGTAGCCGGTTCTTGCACTTCAAAACTTTCAACCGAGAAACATCCGTTAGCATCGGTAATAAATAATTCATACGGACCGGCCACCAGATTATAAATGTCTTCAGATGTTTCACCATTTGACCACAAGATATCATAAGGCGGAGCACCACCAAAAATTGAAACTGAAATCACACCATTATCTTGACCGGCACATTCATTATGTACAATATTTTCAAGAATAATAACCGGACCCTGATCATCGCTAACCGTTGCAAGTGCCTCAGTGCTGCATCCGTTATTATCAGTAACGGTTACAACATAAATTCCGCTGTACAAACTATCCGCAACATATCCTTCATCACCGTTAGTCCATGAGAAGGTATAAGGTGCTAATCCACCACTTGCCGTAACAATTGCAGTACCGTTATTTTCACCACAATCAGAATCAGCTACTGTGTTAGTAATTACGTCAAGATCAGAATTTGGAATAATGATCATCTCAGTAGCTTCATCAGAATTACCACAACTATTCAATCCAACCAAAGTCACTGCATACACGCCATCATGTTCATAGGTGTGTTGAACATTTTCAAAAGCACTGTAGGTAACTAATTCTCCTGTTCCGTCGCCAAAATCCCAAATATATGTTCCGGCACCTACTGCAAAAAATCCAACAGGTTGTCCTTCACAAGTAGGGGTTGATTCATTACTCCAGAAAAATACATCAACCGGTGTTCCACTGCCAAATCCACCCACTTCAACTACAAATGTTGAATCAACAGAATTGCCACAAGAATTGGTAACGGTTAAAGTTGCCATGTAAGTACCCGGGTTATTATATGCATGGAAAGCTGTCATGTAGGTACCGCTTTCAACAATCAATAATTCATCAGCGGGACCAGAATTTCCGTCACCAAAATCCCAATAATAATCAGCAATACCAGCAGGATTAATTGCAAAATATAAAGAATCACCCACACAGCCCGGAGTTTGAATACCTCCTTCAATTTGAGAAAGGTCAGGAGTTAGACCGTTAGCAACGGTGATTGTTTGATATACTGTTGAGTCCATACCGCAACCGTTAGTAACAGACAGTGCAACCGTATAAGTTCCTAAAGAAGGATAAACATGTGATGTATTCAAATCATCAGATGTTGCTGAGCCATCACCAAAATCCCATTCTACTTCATACCCATAGTCATCATCAAAAGACATATACACTTCACTGCCCGGACAAACCTGATTACCAAAAATCATATAATCTATTTGATCAACCGGTAAATTATTTACAACGTCAATGGTTACATATTGTGTGGTATCATATCCGCATCCGTTAGTAACAGTTACAGATGCGTTGTAAGTTCCTGAATTCACATAAGGGTGGTTTACATCACTGAAAGCAGTTGAAGCAGAATATCCATCTCCAAAATTCCACGTATAGTTTGAGAATCCACTAGCCGTATAGAAAGTAATATCTTCTCCAGGACACACAACATTTGGTGAAGCACCAGCATAAAGACTTTGCGTAATTGGTAAATTATTCATCACGTTTACGGTATCAAAAAATTCTGCAGTCATTCCGCATGCGTTTTGTACCATGCAATAAATTGGATATGATCCCGGGCTATCATAACTATGTGAGTAACCCTCAGTTTCCCATGTTCCATCACCAAAATTGATGTAATAATCATATTGCCAAGGAACCCAGTAATTGAAATCATCACCAGGACAAACATTGTGTGGGTCAATTTGAAGATATGCATCAAAAACCGGGGCACTAGTTGTTGCATTTACGGTGTAGAAAGAGGTAGTTGTATTTCCGCAAGAATTGGTAACTGTCATCTGAATATTATATGTCCCGGGATTATCAAAAACATGATAAACGTAAGAATAATCAGTTGTCAAAACAGGAGTACCATCACCAAAATCCCAAGTATACATGAGGTTTGGCTGACCATATGATGTGAAGTAAACTTGCTCACCCGGACAAACCTCAGTTGGGCCATCAATTGATACAGATGGAGCCGGAACAGAATTATCAACTGTAATGTTGGTATAGAGCGTAGTATCTACTCCACAGCCATTGATCAAAGTTAGGGATACATTGTATGTGCCGTTGGTTGCGTACGTAACATCGGCAAATTGATCATAGCCATAAGTACCATCACCAAAGTTCCATTCTATACTCTGGTAAGGACCGCCACCAATTTGAAAGTTTACAGAAGAACCGGGGCAAATATTATTTTCAGACACAAAGAGATTTGGCCATCCACCAAACCATGGATTGGAATTATCAACCTCTATCATTCCAGAAAGAGAGTACGAAGTACCACAGTTATAATCATAATAGCTCACTGAAGGGTAATATGTCCCCATGGTTGAGTAGGTATAATTAGTATAATAGTCTGAAGTAGTTTGTATTGGTGAACCATCGCCAAAATCCCAGTTATATGAATACGTTGGTTGTTGTGGAATATAAAAATTCACGTAGTCATTAGGACAGGCGGGTGATGGTGATACACTAAAATAATCAGGTTGACCACCTAGGTTAAGAACTATACTATATGACCCTACCGAGTTCCATGAGGCGTCATAGGCATACAAGTATACAGTGTAAGTACCTGAGTAGGCATAAATATGACCGGCACTGTAAGAATCATACACATAACCTCCATCACCAAAATACCAATCAAAATGGACACCGTCAACACTGGTATTCGTAAAACTAATGGTAATAGGTGCACATCCTGAATAGGTGTCAGCGTAAAATGAAACCTGTGCATTCAGTGATGCTGAAGTCAGTAGCACCAAACTGAATAAAGCGAAAAGTTTTTTCATAAGTAATTTTTAGATTGGGTAAAGATATAAATTTCACGTACTTGTATCTAAGTTCAAACCATTAAATCAATGATAAATTTATGAATGGGCGTATTGAGTTTACGATTGGACAAAGAGATTAACAAGGCTGTTTATTTTTTAATGATTTTTTGACGCTAAATTTTGAAAAATTATTCTTCCATTTTTCAAGGTTAATCATCGTCAGTAATTTCAGATTGATCACAGAACAAGAGACCGCTAAACTCAATTTTATGGCACAATAAAATCAAATGTTGACACAGATGAAACGGTGAAATGTCCCATGGCGCCATTAGAAATATTAGAAGGGACATTAGAAGGAGGTGCGTCAAAAATTCCGCCGCGCCATTCGGTTTCAAGCATCACAGCCATAAAAGCATCATAAGTAGATTTTGTGATATTGTGTTGCTCAAGCCTAAGGGTATCACCAGAATTTAATTCTTCAATAAATGAAATAGGCCAAGCTTCAAAATACAAACCATCACCAATATAATCATCAGAGCCAAAATCAATGTCACTCAAGGTATCTGATTCATAGTGTCCATTTTTCAAAACACGCCAAGCGTAATAATCACCAAAGCCTGCCAATTCAGTTGTCCAAATTAGCACATCATAACCAAGTAAAATTCCATCATCATCAAAAGCCGGATACGGTATCATATCTTCTAAAACCGGCACAGTGTCACAATAATCCGCACCAGAATATGTAATGCCATTGTAGGTAATATTCAGCGTATAATTCGTGTGCATTTTTGCAGATACTCCCGAAGCAGAATGATAAATCCCCGGAGCTGTTTCTGTAAAATAAAATGTTTCTCCCCCACCTGTAATATTTACCTCAGCACCACTCACCTGAGGTATTGGTTCACTGTCATAAAAATCAGTGCTTTGGGTTAATCTTATTTCATGCACTTTAGATTCAGTAGTAAACCATGCATCAACCACCAACACACGGTCTCCTTCTTCTAATTCTATATCAATTATTTTCTTGCAAGACATAAAACCGCTGCCCAGAATCAACAAGCATATAAAGAAATATTTTTTTTGCATCAGAATTTAAAATTATACGTGATTGATGGAATGATACCAAATAAATACATCATCTCAGCTACTGTTTCATTTGCATTGTCAGGATTTTGCTTAAAATTAATCTGATATGCATTTGCTCTATTGTAGACGTTGTATACACTAAACACCCATTCACTTTGCCAACGCTTTCCTTCTTTTTGTTTTACTTTCCAAGTTGCAGCAAAATCTAACCGATGATAATCAGGTAATCTTTTCGCATTGCGATCTGAATAAAGCGGAATCACCATGCCCATGTATTCATATTTACCTATTGGCATGGTAACTGCTGAGCCGGTACTGTATATGAAATTAGCTGAAACAGATAATTGTTTTGAAAATTCATACGATACGGTCACACTCAAATTATGGGTTTGATCTGATTTTGCCAGATATGGTTTGTTGTTATTAATACCATCAATTTGTTTCTGCGTGCGTGACAAAGTATAACTGATCCATCCGGTTAATTTTCCGGTTGATTTTTTTACCATGAACTCTGAACCATATGCCCATGCACGTCCAAAACGTAACTCACCTTCCATGTATGGATTCAACAACAAGGTGGCGTGATCTTTAAAATCAATAGCGTTTTGCATCTCTTTGTAATATACTTCAACTGATGTTTCGTATGCATCTTTATAAAGATTAACAAAATATCCGAGTGCAATTTGGTCAGCAATTTGTGGTTTTACATTCGGGCTGCATGGAAACCAAATGTCTAAAGGTGATGATGAAGTTGAATTAGACGCCAGTTGAATATATTGACGTGTTCTGTTGTAGCTTAATTTTAATGAGCTGTATTCATTAAGTACAAACGTTAATCCAGCACGCGGCTCAAATCCGGCATAGGTATTAAATACTTCTCCTTTACTATATTCTGATGTGTCTTTCACTTTGAAATTTTCATCATATGTGTAATATGTTCCCGGACCAATATTTTGAAAAATAGAATACCGTAAACCGTAATTAGCTGTCCACCGGTTGTTGAATTTAATTTTGTGACTCACATAAAATGCGTACTCAAGGCCGTTAGTTTTTGATACAACAAATTCTTCAAGAATTGAAACTCCGGTACCCACTGCCATACCGGGATCAATGCGGTGATATGAGGCAAGTCCTCCAAATTTCAACGTATTGTCCGGATTGATGAAATATGAAAAATCAGTTTTCAAATAATAATCCTGAATATTCGAAGTCCATTCATACGCTTCTTTTCCGGTAGGCTCACCTAAAAAATAATCGTAGTTAGAAAATGTAGCGGTTGTATTTAAAAAGAGCTTGTTACTGAAAACATGATTCCATCTCAAAGTAGCTGTTGCATTGCCCCAGTCCATTCTAAACATACTGTCAATGCCAAACACATCGCGTCCAAAATATCCTGACAAATAAATTCGGTTGTTGTCATTGAGTTTATAATTCAATTTAATGTTTGCATCATAAAAATAAAGCGTACTGTTTTTAAGTTCTTCTTTAGATGAAAAATTAAGAAAGATATCAGCATAAGTTCGTCTACCGGAAATGACAAATGACCCACGATCTTTAACAATAGGTCCGCCAATAGTAGCTCTTGATGAAATGGTTCCAATGCCTCCCTCAGCGGTGAAGTTTTTATAATTTCCGTCTATCATTTTAATGTCTAATACTGATGAAAGTCGTCCACCATATTCAGCCGGAATTCCGCCCTTATATAATTGAACATCTTTAACAACATCAGGATTAAAAACAGAAAAAAAACCCATCAAGTGAGAGGCATTATATACGTTTGCCTCATCCAATAAAATTAAGTTCTGATCAACCGCACCACCACGCACATAAAACCCTGAACCGCCCTCACCTACTGACTGTACACCCGGTAATAGTTGAATGGCTTTGATAATATCTACCTCACCCATTAAGGCAGGCAGTTTTTTAATTTCTGCAATGCTGAGTTCATTTTTACTCATTTCAGTTGATGTAATATTATCATTGCTCGCCTCTGCCGTTATTTCAACTTCATTCAGTAATCCTGATTCTTTCAATTCAAAATCACGTTGAATATCACTGAGTAAAATAATGGTATCAGAAATGGTGCTGAATCCAATGAAAGAAATTTCAATTGGGTAATCGCCCTGTGGCAATGTGATAGAATAAAATCCGTATGAGTTAACAATGGTACCCTTTATCCCTTCAGCAGTTTTTACTTTCACCGTTGCACCAATCAATGACTCACCGGTTTGAGCACTGGTGACATGTCCGCTCAAGGTAAATTTTTGCTGACAAAAAATTCCTGCCGACAAAAAAAACATAAAAAAAATTAAACAGCTCTTCATAAGTGGTGCCTGATACAAGTAGAACATACTTAGCATCCATTATTCATTTCAGAAACAAATGTATGAATGTTTTGTGTCAGTTAGAATTCTTTTATAATTTTACCACGGATTGAAGAAGTATGAGAGAGGAGTATTTACATTATCTTTTTATTACCCGTCAGTTGGGTAATACATTTAAAACATCACAAAACAAAGACTTGAAAGTGCTATCGTTTGGGCAACAAAACCCCAACGCCGGACCTGATTTTTTAACGTCAATAATTGAATTTGATAACAAACGATGGGCAGGCTCCATTGAGTTCCATATCAAAGCTTCTGATTGGTATTTACATCGGCATCAACATGACAAAAATTACAAAAATGTAATTGCACACTTTGTTTACGAATATGATGCCGATGTTGAAATTGGCGGAGTGGCATTACCGGTCGTTGAATTAAAAAACCTGATTTCAGAAAAACATCTTGAAAAATTCAACCTGCTTTTTACTGATAAATCTTCCCCCATTGCTTGTGAAAAAATGATTCAACACACAGATGAAATCATCATTTCTTCTCAAAAGGAAAAAGCACTTATCAACCGGCTTGAACGCAAAGCCGGCTATGCTGAAAGACTGATACATGAGTTCAAAGGTGATCTTAAAAAAGTGTTTTTCATTTTACTTGCACGCGCATTTGGAGGTAAAGTAAATGCTGATGCCTTTGAGTTATTGGCCAGGTTCACTGATTTGAACATCATAGAAAAAAATAGAGATAATTCTACTCTCATTCATGCTCTTCTCTTCGGTATTTCAGGCATGTTACCCGCAATGTCTGATGAAGCTTATTGCAAAGAATTAACCCAAGAGTTTTCCTATTTAAAACATAAATATCAATTGAGAGAAATGGAAGGTTCATGTTTCAGATTTTCACGCATGAATCCACCGGGCTATCCAACTATCAGGCTTGCACAACTGGCTGAATTAATTAGAAAAAAAGAAGGAATATTTGATCAATTGCCTTCACAAATGGTTATTGCTGATCTACTAGTTAAAATGCAAATTGACTTACCTGCTTTTTGGCAAAATCACTATCACTTCAAAAACGTTTCAATACGTGGCAGCAAAAATCTCACGCATGATTTTTGTCATCTGGTTCTGGTTAATGCTGTTGTCCCCTATCTATTTGCTTGCGGTATTTATCAGGCTGATGAATATTTAAAAATGCAGGCAACAGACATACTTTCAGAGCTACCCGCCGAAAAAAATAGCCTCATTGAAAAATGGAAAAAACTTAACCTTTCGGCATCATCTGCTTATGACACCCAAGCCTTGATTGAACAGAAAAATGAGTTCTGTGACAAAAAAAAGTGTTTAATTTGTAGTATAGGAAATTCCTTACTGCGCGCATGAGTCTATTTCAGAAAATCACCTTGTTTTTTGAACTCCGGTCTTTTGGAGTGAGTGCGTGGTTTGCGCGTAAAATGAATATCAACGTTTCACGTGTAAGGTTGTTTTTTATTTATTTCTCTTTTATTGGATTGGGTTCTCCTGTTTTACTTTATCTGATGATGGCGTGGATATTAGAACACAAACACATTTTTAAATTTCAGCGTAAAAGAAAAACTATCTGGGAACTTTAATATGATTGCCGGATACAAATATTTCAAGGGTTTATATCATGCCTTCTTTCTTACACTAATTATTATTTTATCAGGCACCATTGGGTTTCACTTCATTGAAAAATGGGCTTGGTTTGATTCTTTCTACATGACGGTTATTACCGTTACAACAGTTGGGTTTGGAGAAATTCATCCGCTTTCTCTTGGCGGTAGAGTTTTCACGGCTTCACTCATCATCACAAGTTTTGGAACAATTGCTTATACCGTTTCTGTAATAACTTCGTATCTTGCGTCAGGCGAATTAAAAAAATACCGGGCTGAATTAAAAACAATAAAATCTGTTCAACGCATGGAAAATCACACAATCATTTGTGGATACGGAAGAGTAGGTAAACAGGCTGCCAGTGAACTTTTATTTTACGGTAAAAAAATTGTTGTCATCGAAAAAAATGAATTGGATTTGCATGATAAACATGATGAGATAACCTTTATTCAAGGTGACGCAACGCATGATGAAATTTTAGAGAAAGCCGGAATAAAAAATGCAACTGCACTCGTCACTGCCTTGCCTGCAGATACAGATAATTTGTTTGTTGTTTTATCAGCCCATGAATTGAATAAAAATCTCAATATTATTTCACGTGCATCTGCCTTGTCATCAGTAAAAAAACTCAAAGTTGCCGGTGCATCTAATGTAATTATGCCTGATGTTGTTGGCGGCGCACACATGGCATCTCTCATTGTCACACCTGACTTGATGGAGTTTATTGATCTCATTCGCGTTTCAGGTAAGTCATCCGTTAATCTTGAAGAAATAAAATTTGATCAGATACCCGGTGATTTAAAATCCTGCACTATTCGTGAACTTGAAGAAAAATCACAATCAGGTTGTAATGTCATTGGATACAAATCATCAACCGGAGAATTTAAAATCAACCCTGATAGCACAACAAAAATTGAACCCGGATCAAAACTTTTTGTTCTTGGAAATCCAAATCAAATTAATAAATTGAATTCTCTTTTTGGCATCTGATTTAAAAATATTACTCACCGGCTCTAATGGTTTGTTAGGGCAAAAAGTAGTTTCACAATTACTGAGACAAAATATTGATTTTATTGCTACCTCAAAAGGTGAAAATAGAAATCCTGATTGCCCTAATCAGTACTATGAAAATTTAGATATCACCTCTGAAACAGAAATTAAAAATTTGATTGAAAAACATCAACCCACCTGCATTATCAACACCGCTGCCATGACTAATGTTGATGAGTGTGAAGACAAAGAAGTCGCTTGTCAGAAAATTAATGTGGATGCTGTGAAAACGCTACTCAATATTTCAATTGAAAACAATATTCACCTCATCCATGTTTCAACTGATTTTGTTTTTGATGGATTAAAGGGCCCGTACAAAGAAACAGATGACCGAAATCCGCTCAGTATTTATGCTCAATCAAAAGCTGATTCTGAAGATATATTATTGCAGAGTGAATATAAAAACTGGGCAATTTTGCGCACCATTATTGTCTTTGGGCAAGGTCATAATTTGAGCAGATCAAATATTGTTTTGTGGGCAAAAGAAGCATTGAAATCAGGTCAAGAATTAAAAATTGTGAATGACCAGTTCAGAGCACCTACCTGGGCTGACGATTTAGCCTGGGCTTGTATTCAAACAGCAAATCTAAACGCAACCGGTATCTACCATATCTCAGGCCCTGAAACATTCTCCATCTTTGAAATGGTTTTTCGCATTGCAGAATTTTACGGATATGACAAATCAAAATTACTTGCCGTATCTTCTGAAACGCTCAATCAAAAAGCTAAACGTCCCTTGCGCACAGGATTTATTTTAGACAAAGCAAAACGTGATCTGAAATATGACCCGCTTACATTTGAAGAATCTCTACAACGGTTGCGTTGATTTTTGTTGAATAATTGAAAATCAAAAATCATCTTTAAAAAAATTCTTGCCCATTCAGGATATTGGGTTAAATTTACCCATCATCAAAAAATAGATACATGGCAAATACTGAAGCATGGGGCTCACGGGTGGGTCTCATTTTAGCAATGGCAGGCAACGCGGTAGGACTTGGAAATTTTTTGCGATTCCCTGTTCAGGCAATTCAAAACGGAGGTGGAGCTTTTATCATTCCTTACATCGTATGTTTTGTTTTAATGGGCTTACCTCTTTTATTTGTTGAATGGTCAAGCGGACGCTTTGGTGGCTCAAAAGGACATCACAGTACGCCGTTTATTTTTGACGCCATGGATCGCAGAAAATTTTGGAAATACATCGGTGTTTTTGGAATTTTCACCAATGTTGCCGTGGCCGCATATTATTGCTATCTTGAATCATGGACATTGTCTTATGTTTGGAACTCCATTGCGGGTACGTTTTCAGGACAAACTCAAGAACAAGTTGCAACCTATTTTGGAAACTATGTATCACTACAAAATGGTGAAGGTGGATTCTCAGCAATGCCAATTATTTTTTGGCTGATTTGTCTTTTATTAAATACTTGGATTCTTTCTCGCGGTTTGAGTGGTGGTGTTGAAAAAGCGGCAAAAATTGGAATGCCTTTACTGCTTATTTTCGGTGCGTTTCTCGCATATAAAGCGATAACTATTAAAGCTGGTGAACACGGCGCAACATTTGACGGGGTGGTAGGTTTGAACTTTTTATGGACTCCTGATTTTAGTTCAATATGGGAACCAAAAGTGTGGCTAGCAGCCGCCGGACAAGTATTTTTCACACTCTCATTAGGTATGGGCTCAATACAATGTTATGCATCGTATGTTAAAAAGAAAGATGACATTGCCCTCAACGCCATGAGCGCTGGTTGGATGAATGAATTTGTTGAGGTAGTACTTGGTTCTGCCATTTTAATTCCTATAGCGGTTGGATATCTCGGAATTGACACCGTTGTTCAAATGACAAAAAACGGTGGCCTTGGTCTTGGATTTCAGACTATGCCATACTTGTTTGATCAATGGGGAACGGTAATGGCAATTATTGCCGGCATATTTTGGTTTGGCTTGCTTTTCTTTGCCGGTGTCACATCTTCTCTTGCAATGGGCACACCGGTAATGGGTTTTCTGGAAGATGAATATGGATGGAAAAGAAAACCTGCAGCATGGGCGTTTGGCGGCATAGTGATGTTGCTTGGTTTGCCGACTGTTCTGTTCTTCAATCAGGGTGTGTTTGATGAATATGATTATTGGGCAGGTACCGTTGCCTTAGTTGTATTTGCTTTCTTTGAAATCATTTTATTTGCCTGGGTATTTGGCATGGATAAAGGTTGGCGAGAAATAACCGCGGGTTCTGATATTAAGGTGCCCAATGTTTTTAAATTCATCATCAAGTATATCACACCCTTACTTTTAGGATATGTATTCTTTATGAGTATGCCGGGTATTTGGGATAAAATAATAAACAAAGATATCTACGACGCAATTGCCGCTACAACTGATGCAACAGTGATTGCTGATTTGAAAACAAAGCTGCTTTACGTTAACATCTCTCGCGCCGGTCTTTTAGCCCTTTGGCTTGGCATTGCTTATCTCGTTTATCGTGCCTATAAAAAACGAATACGAGAAGGAAGATTTCCTCTTGAGAAAGAATTGCATGAATAGTTTAAAAAATAATTAACCTAGTTTATATGAATACTTCTGCACTAATCATGATGCTTGTTACTGAAATAACCATTGCTTGTGTTACAGGTTATTTTTTCTATCGGGTACTCACTACTAAAAAACATGAAGAGCCTGATTCATTCACTGAAAATGATGATCAGGAATAACGCATGATTTTTGCTACCAAGTCTTGAAAAAATATTTTTCTCTGACACGTGGACAACAAGCCGGATTTCTCATCTGGATTGTATTGATGTTTTTTTTCATAATTTATCTTGCGTTACAAAATTCAAAGGCAGATTTTGATGTTGAAATTATTCCTGCTGATCAGGCAGATTTTCTAACGTTCAAACCGGATAGTGCACAACGTGAAATTTCTTACTCAGAAAATAAGCCACAAAAGCAAATTGACTATTTTTATTTTGATCCAAATACCTTAGAAACTGCTGGCTGGATTGATTTAGGTTTTTCTGAAAAACAAGCCGCATCCATCATTTCTTATCGTCAAAAAATTGGCTCATTCAAACAAAAAACTGATCTGAAAAAAGTTTTTGTAATCAGTGAAGAAAAATATGCTGAACTGGAACCGTATATTCAACTAAATACTGAATCTCAAACTACACAAAATTCAGTTCTGCAAAACATTAATCTGGCAACCGCAGCTGATCTTGAAGCCTTGCCCGGTATTGGTGAAAAAATGGCAAGCCGAATTTTAAATTATCGCAACTCATTGGGCGGTTTTTACAGCATGACACAGTTACATGAAGTTTACAACCTGACTGAAGAAATGTATCAGGTTTTGGTTGACCATTTTGTAGCAGATGCATCAACACTGAAAAAAATCCAAATCAATTCAGCAAGTAAAGATGAAATTGATAAACATCCATACATTGATTTCGCCGCAACGGCCTCCATTTTGAAAAAACGTGAAACTGAAAAAATTCAACATCTTAATTTCTTGCTTGATGAAAAAATTATTGATCAATCCAAACTAAACATGCTATTGCACTATATATCTTTTGAAGATTGATAAACGGTGCCAATTTCACATTAAAAACACATAATTTTATCCCATGGAATTAGAACAAAAATTAAAAACGATTATTCGCGATGTACCTGATTTTCCAAAACCGGGAATACTATTCAAAGATATCACCCCGCTGATGGCAGATCCCGGCTTATGTCAACAAATGGTGAGTCAAATAATAACCGATTTTAAAGGAAAAAAAATTGATGGTATTGCTGGCATTGAAAGTAGAGGTTTTTTACTAGGAATGCCTCTTGCAATGGCCTTGAATGTTCCGTTTATTTTAGTAAGAAAAAAAGGAAAGTTGCCATATAAAACGATTTCACATGCGTATGAACTTGAATATGGCACAGCAGAGATTGAAATGCATGTTGATTCAATACAACCTGGTCAGCAAATTCTCATTCATGATGACCTACTTGCAACGGGTGGCTCGGCATCTGCTGCTGCCGAGCTAATTTTGAAACAAAACGGTAAAATTGCCGGCTTTAGTTTCTTGGTTGACCTTTCTTTTTTGAATGGACAGAATAGGATAAAAAATTACTCAGAAAATATTAGTACTTTAGTGCGCTTTTAGAAAAAAATTACTCTCCATGCAGCTTATAGAAAATGACAATCAGGTCATGATAAAACAAATGGTTCGTGATTTCGCTGAAAAAGAAATCAGACCAAACGTAATGAAATGGGATGAATCACAAGAATTCCCCGTTCCTGTTTTTAAAAAATTAGGTGAACTTGGTTTAATGGGTGTGCTGGTTCCAACTGAATATGGTGGAAGCGGTCTCTCTTACTTTGAGTACATCACCGTGATTAGTGAAATTGCTCAAGTATGTGGTTCTATTGGATTATCCGTTGCAGCGCATAACTCACTTTGCACCGGGCATATCATGTACCACGGTAGTGAAGAGCAAAAGAAAAAATACCTCACAAAACTGGCAACCGGTGAATGGATTGGCGCCTGGGGATTAACTGAAACAGGCACAGGTTCTGATGCCGGCGGAATGGCAACTACCGCCGTGAAAGATGGTGACTATTATGTACTCAATGG